>NZ_RZRK01000275.1:0-7266 GCF_003997835.1 Mesorhizobium sp. M7A.F.Ca.CA.004.12.1.1 | reverse complement strand
GCGTCGGCTCGATCGGCGGCCTCGTCGCCGGCAGCGTCTTTGTCGGCGGGCTGACCAGCATCCTCAATTATCAGATCTCGCCGTCGCTGGCGCAGGCGATCGTGCTGCTGGCGGCCATCGTCGCTGTCCGGCTGCGGCCCAACGGCCTGTTCAACGGAGCGTCGCGATGATCGCCCGCGACCGCAACTGGCTGCTGATCTTCGCCATCTGCGTGGCGCTCGCGGTCGTCTATCCGCTCTTTGCCGGCGGCTATCAGCTGACGGTGATCCGCGACGCGCTGATCTTCGGCCTGTTCGCGGCGAGCCTCGACTTCTTCTGGGGCCGCACCGGAATCCTGTGTTTCGGCCACGCCGCCTTTTTCGGCATCGGCGGCTACATCATGGCGCTGGTCACACTCAATGATGCCATCCCCTTTGGAAGCTTACTCGGCATCATGGGTGCGGTGGCGGGTGCGGCCTTCGTCGCCGCCATCATCGGCTACTTCCTGTTCTTCGGCGGCATCCGTGGCAGCTATTTCACCATCGTCACGCTGGCCATGGGCGTCATCTGCCAGCAGGCCGCGGTCTCCTGGAGCTCGGTCACCGGCGGCGACAGCGGCCTGATCGGCATCCCGCCGATCGAGTTCGATCTTGGCGGGCTGCACGTCGATCTCAGCCAGGATCTGCCCAGCTACATCTTCGTCTCGGCCATCGTCGCCATGACGGTGCTGGCGCTCTGGTTGATCAGCCGTGGCCGCTGGGGCACAGTGCTGACCGCCATTCAAGACAATGAAATCCGGGCGGCCGCGCTCGGCCACAACGCGCCATTGCGGCTGCTTGTCACTTTCGTCCTGTCGGCGGCGATCGCCGGCCTTGCCGGCGCCCTCTATGTCTGTATGGCCGGGCTGGTGGCACCCGATCTGTCCGGGCTGCTTCTGTCTACGGAAGTCATCGTCTGGGTGGCGGTCGGCGGACGCGGCACGCTGCTTGGGCCAGTACTGGGCGCCATCTTCATTCAGCGCGCGCAGCAGACGATCAGCAGCTTCAACCCGAGCCTGTGGCCGCTGCTGCTCGGCTGTGTCTTCGTCATCATCGTCTTCGTCCTGCCGGATGGCATCCTGTCGATCTACGCGCGGCTGAAAGACCTGTTCAAGGGCGGGAGGCGCGCGCAATGAGCGACATCCTGCTGCAGGCTGAAAATGTCGGTATCCGCTTTGGCGGACTGCAGGCGCTGGAGGCTCTGAACCTCGCCGTACGAGACAAGGAACTTTGCTGCATCATCGGGCCGAACGGCGCTGGCAAGAGCACCTTCCTCAACGTGCTGACCGGCACGCTGCGTCCGACCAGCGGCAGCGTGCGCTTCCTCGGCCATGACATCGCCGGATTGCCGCTGCATCGCATCGCCCGGCTCGGCATCGCCCGCAAATTCCAGATTCCCTCGGTTTTCCCGAACCTCTCGGTGGAGGACAATCTGAAGGTCGCGCGCTGGGGCGCGCCTTCGCCAGTGCGCCCGGTTGGTGAACTCTTGGAACTGGTCGCGCTCGGTAACCGTGCCGCCACGCTGGCCGGCGAGCTCGCGCATGGCCAGAAGCAATGGCTGGAGATCGGGATGGCGTTGGCGATAGAGCCAAAGTTGCTTTTGCTCGACGAGCCGACCGCCGGCATGACACCACAAGAGACGCTGGCGACGGCCGACATGCTGCTGCGGCTCAAGGGCGAGTTCTCGATCGTTGCCGTCGAGCACGACATCCGCTTCGTGCGGGCGCTGAACTGCGAGACATTGGTGCTGCACCAGGGACGCCGACTGCGCAGCGGTCCTTTCCACGACATCGAGACCGACGAGATGGTCCGCGACGTCTATCTGGGGAGGCGCTGAGCATGCTGCGGACACTTGCCGTCTCGGCCGGCTACGGCCTGCTCCCGGTGCTGAACGGCATCGACCTCAGTGTCGCGTCCGGCGAAGTCGTCGGCCTGCTTGGCCGCAACGGCGCAGGCAAGACGACGCTGCTGCGCGTCATCGCCGGCGGCTTGCGAGCGAGCGGAGGCGCGGTGGTTCTCGGCGATAAAGACCTCACCAACGCGCCAGCTTTCCGCCGCGCGCGGGCAGGCATCGCGCATGTGCCGCAGGGGCGCGGGATCTTCAACCAGCTGACGGTGCGGCAAAACCTGGAGGTCGGCACCCGCGCCGCCAAGGACCGTGGCGACGGTGGCATCCCGGACGACATCTTCGGCTATTTTCCGATCCTGCGGGAGCGCGAAGCGCAGGTTGCCGGCACGCTTTCGGGCGGCCAGCAGCAAATGCTGGCGATCGGTCGCGCGCTATGCGGCCTGCCGTCGGTGCTGCTGCTCGACGAACCCTCGGAAGGCATCCAGCCGAACATCGTGCAGTCGATCGCCGAACTGGTGCCGCGCATCGCCCGCGAGCGCGGCATCGCGATCATTCTTGTCGAGCAGAATCTCGATCTCGTTCTCAAGGCATCGGACCGCTGCCTGGTGATGGAGAAGGGCAGGATAGTCCACGAAGGTGCGCCTGAGACCTTCGCCGACGAGACCCTGCTGAAGGATCTGTTGGCCCTATAGAGCGCGCGTGAAGCGCGCCTGGGAACTTGTTGACTTGTAAGGCGTGCATGGGGCGCGCCTGGGACTGGAAGGGAACACAACAATGATAAGCAGAAGAACTGTCTTGAAATCCGGCGGCGCCGCGGCCGCCTTCGCCATCGTCGGCGCGCCGTCGATCCTGCGCGCCGCCGACACCGTCAAGGTCGGCCTATCGATCCCGATCACCGGGCTGCAGGCGATTCTCGGCGAGACGCTGCTCAATTGCTACAAGCTGGCCGCCGCCGAACTCAACGCCGCCAACGGCATTGGCGGACGCCAGGTCGAGCTCATCATCGAGGACAACCAGACCACGACCAAGGGCTCCATCGACAAGGCGCGCAAGCTCATCAACGAAGACAAGGTCGACGTGATCATGGGCACGATCATTTCGCCCGAACGCAGCGCCACGCTGTCGGTCACCTCGAAGGCCAAGAAGCTGTTCTTCTACCCGACCAATTTCGAAGGCGGCGAATGCAACCGCTACTTCGTCGCCACCGGCCCGATCCCGATGCAGCAGGTCGACCCGATGATGCCGTGGGTGGCCGAGAACCTCGGCAAGACGATCTATGTCATGGCTTCGGACTATGCCTGGCCGCAGAAGATGACCGAGGCGATCACGGCAGCCTATGAGAAGGCCGGCGGCAAGATCATCGGCGCCGACTACTATCCGTTCGGCACCACCGATTTCGGCCCGGCCTTCCAGAAGATCAAGTCACTGAAGCCCGATGTCGTCTGGTCGATGGTGGTCGGCAACGACGCCGTCACCCAGCTCAAGCAGTATCGCAGCTTCGACATCAAGCAGCCGCTGATCGCCCCGCTCGACGAGGTCTTCAACAAGGACGCGCTGCCGCCCGGCGTGGCGGCCGGCACCTATGCGCCGCAACCCTACTGGATGGCGCTCGACAACCCGGTCAACAAGAAGTTCATCTCGAGCTTCCGCGAGAAGTTCGGTCAGGAGAAGATGGTCAACGGCATCGGCGAGGCCGGCTACAACGGCCTGCATCTCTATGCGCTGGCCGCCGAGAAGGCTGGATCGTTGAAGGACGATGATGTGCTGGCCGCGCTGCCGTCGATCGAGTTCGACGCACCGCAAGGCAAGATCCGTGTCGACGCCACCAACAACCACACGCTGTGCCATTCCTATGTAGGCAAGGCGGCGTCCGACGGCATCGGCTACGAGATCGCTAAGGACTTCGGCACCATCGAGCCGGTGACGCCTTACTGCAAGGTGTAGGGTCTTCCGCCCAAGCAATCCTGACGGCGGCTTTGTCGCTGCCGTCAGGGCGTCTGCGGCGCTGGCAGCCGCTCGCGCAGTTCGTCGACAAGCACCCTGGTGTTTTCGGAATAGTCGATGGGCACGACGACGAGATGCACGCCGCCGCCGGTGAAGGCCTGTTCCAGCGCCGGCCGCAAGTCGGTGATCTCCGCAACCCTGGTCCCCTTGGCGCCATAGGCCTCGGCATACTTGACGAAATCGGGATTGCCGAAGGTCATGCCGAAATCCGGGAACGCATCGACCGCCTGCTTCCAGCGGATCATGCCGTAGGCGTGGTCCTCGAGCAGCAGGACGACCAGGTTGAGCTTGAGCCTGACGGCGGTTTCCAGTTCCTGGCTGTTCATCATGAAGCCGCCATCGCCGCAGATGGCCATGACACGGCGCTGCGGATAGAGCAGTGCCGCCATCATCGCCGACGGCAAGCCCGCGCCCATGGTGGCCAGCGCATTGTCGAGCAGGATCGTGTTTGCCATGCGCGTCCGGTAGTTGCGCGCAAACCAGATCTTGTACATGCCGTTGTCGAGGGCGAGAATCCCGTCGGCCGGCATCACGGCGCGCACGTCGTGCACGATGCGCTGCGGCGTGAAGCGATCTTCGGTGGCGCGCGCGGCGATCCGGCTCAGAATGCCTTCGCGCAGCGGCAGCAGGACCTGCGCGTTGGGGATCTTGCCCTCGATGCGGTCGGCCAGCAGCGCCAGCGAAGGGCCGAGGTCGCCGACGATTTCGGCTTGCGGGAAATAGACCTGCTCGACATCGGCTGATTGGTAGCCGACATGAATGACCCTCGGCCCCTTCGCTCCCATGATGAAGGGCGGCTTCTCCACGGTGTCGTGACCGATGGTGATGATCAGATCGGCCTGCTCGATGGCCTCGTGCACGTAGTCGCGCTCCGAAAGGGCTGCCGTTCCCATATAGAGCTCCGTGCCGCCGGGCACGGTTCCCTTGCCCATCTGCGTGGTGAAATAGGGAATTTGCGTCCGCAGCACGAACTGCGCGACATCGGGGGTCACGCGCGGACGCGACGCCGCCGCGCCGAACATCAGCAGCGGGCGCCTGGCTTCCATGATCATAAGGGCGGCGCGATCAAGCGCACCCGGGCTGGCCAGCGGCAGTTCGACCGGGTGCGTCGGCACCAGTGCGATCGGCTCACACTCGGCCGCCGCAATGTCTTCCGGCAGTTCCAGATGTACGGGGCCGGGACGTTCTTCCTGGGCGACACGGAAAGCTTCGCGCACGAGCGAGGGGATCATCTTCGGCGAGACGATCTGGCGCGACAGCTTGGTCAGCGGCTTCATCGCCGCGACGATGTCGACGATCTGGAAGCGCGCCTGCCGGGATGACAGGATGCCCTTCTGGCCGGTGATCATGATCATCGGCATCGCGCCGAGCAGCGCATAGGCCGAACCGGTCGAAAGATTGAGCGCGCCTGGGCCAAGCGTGGTGATGCACACACCCGGCTTGCCGGTGAGCCTGCCATAGGTGGCGGCCATGAAAGCGGCTGCTTGCTCGTGGCGGGTCAGGATCAGCTGGATCGAGGAGCGGCGGATGGATTCGACGATATCGAGATTTTCTTCGCCGGGAATGCCGAAAATCCGTTCGACCCCTTCGTTCTCGAGGGCCGCGACGAACAAGTCCGAACCTTTGGTCATAAACTGTCTCTCCCGCAACATTCCGTCGGCCACCTTCATATGGCATCGGAATGCGACGCCTCAAAGAGGCATCTTCGGCCGCGGGTCAGAGCCGCGTGTTGCAGCTCGCCGCCTTCGGCGATGCGAAAAGTTCCTTCGGCGCGGACCACTGTCTGGCGGTCGCGCCGCGCGTGCCGGTGATCAGCGAACGCAGTTCCGACAGATAGGTCTGCACGAAGAACGAGGTCTGGCTTTCCAGCGGCGTGTAGGGGCCTGGCCGGTAGGCACGGGACATAATGCCGTCGGCATTGTCCTCGGTGATCTTCTTGTCCTGCACCGTGGTGACGTCCCACATCCAGCTGATCGCATCGGCGTCGATGTCGTTATCGGCATCCTTGTCGACGAGCCAGGTCAGGATGACGTCTGTTTCCATGGCGTTGCGCGGTATCATCTGGAACAGCGTGACATAATCATTGGCAGCACTTGCAAACGACAGGCGTCCGAGGCGAAAGCCGCTTTCGCCGCCATCATAGGCGTGACGACCACCCATCAGGCACGAGACCCCCTCGCCCGTATTGGACAGCGTGTTACGGCCGGAGCCGATCGGCTTGCGGTGCATGGCAAACGGCATCGTGTCGAGGTCGCCTGCCTGCCACGCACCCTTGTGGAATTCGGCATCGCCGATGACGCTGTGCCAGGCCTCGATTTCGTTCTGCCACTCGACCGCCTTGTCGGCATCGCGGGTCGCGGTCACTTTGACATGGCCGTTGACGCGGTAATATTCGGGATGAGCCGGCCGGCAGTGATAGCATTCGAGAAAGTTCTCGAGCACCAGCTTCCAGTTCGCCTTGGTCAGATAATTCTTGCGGGCGACGATGCGTGCACGGTCGAGGCCGTTTTCGCGCAAGCCGCCCGTCAGCCCGTCCGCGACAGGCTGGATGTCGGGCAGCGAACTGGCATCGAGGCCACAGAAGACGAGGCCGCCGAAACTCTTGCAGGGCACGCGGTGCAGTCCCAGCGCTTCCGGATCGACGCTTGCCGGCAGATCCTGCCGCGACTGCAGTTCGCCGGTCAGCCTGAACGACCAGGCATGATAGGGGCAGACCAGAAGCTTGCCGCGACCATCCTTGGC
This sequence comes from Mesorhizobium sp. M7A.F.Ca.CA.004.12.1.1, assembly GCF_003997835.1. NCBI lineage: Bacteria > Pseudomonadati > Pseudomonadota > Alphaproteobacteria > Hyphomicrobiales > Phyllobacteriaceae > Mesorhizobium > Mesorhizobium sp. M7A.F.Ca.CA.004.12.1.1. Next base: position 654 of record NZ_RZRK01000275.1, on the reverse strand, counting down.
GCAGAGCCGCGAGCCGCGATGGGTGCAGACATTGTAGTAGGCCGCGATGTCGTCCTCGGCGTCGCCGAAGCGCACGACGATGATCTCCTCGTCGAACAGCTGGCGCACGATGTAGCGGCCCTTTTCGGGAACCTCGCTGGCATGGGCGACAAGCATCCATTGGCGCGGAAACCACAAGTCCCGTTCCAGCGCGAAGATCGCCGGGTCGGCATAAAAGGCCTGTTCCAGCGACCAGTCCGGACGTTGCCGGTCGATCAGCCTGACGGTCTCGCTTCTGTCGATAGGCTGGCTGTTCGGTGTGTAGGCCTGCACGGCAAACACCTTTCTGCTCGCTGGCGTTAGAATGATGTTTCGATAGAGTGTGCGATGCGGAAAGGCTTGCAGCAAATACAGATATGATAGACCTTCATATCGAAAAGGCATGAATGTAGGTCCGGACCGTGAAAACCCTCAAAACATCGCTTCCCCTGCTGAACGCCATGGTCGTCTTCGAGGCTGCCGCCAGGCATGGCGGGCTGACACTGGCCGCGCAGGAGCTCAACATCGCACAATCGGCGGTCAGCAGGCATGTCGCCAATCTCGAGCGCCAGCTGTCGGTCGAGCTGTTCACGCGCAGAGGCAACCGCGTCGCCGTCACCGGGGCCGGCAACACGC
>NZ_RZRK01000274.1:0-7281 GCF_003997835.1 Mesorhizobium sp. M7A.F.Ca.CA.004.12.1.1 | reverse complement strand
GCAGGAACAGCTTTCCAGCGCCTTCCGTGTCTGGCCGTTCGTCTGCATGCAGCCGAGCACGTAATCGGCAATCGTTGCTGTCGGGTAATCTCCCGCGGCGCCCGCCGGGTTTGCGAAGGCCAGCGGCGCGGCCAGGAGCAGCGGCAAGGTCGAAAATCCAACATATCTGATCATGGGAAAACCTCCGGTTAGCCTGGGCGCGATGTGCCAAGTCGGGATCACCGTGGCAGTTGGCAACGAGCCGCAGAGTCAGTCAAGCGCCCATGGCTTCCGTATACGACCAAAGGAGGAATGCGGTACTCATCGACCGTGGTTCCGCATGGCGGCCTGATGGCCCGCTCCACACCCCAACTCCAACGATCATCTCATGCTTGGCCCACTATCGATTCTCCATGCAGCACGTAGATGGCCAGGCCGAGACATCGAAGTGAATACCGCTAAATAAAATCCTTGCTTAGGTGAAATGTAAAACTCAAAAAATAATCAAATTTTATGCGGTCAACCGTTATTTAGCTAGTAGAAATACTTTATCTAACCAATACTGTCCTAGTTATTTCCTTATATTGCACCGCATCATTCACGATATTGCGGTGCAAAAAGACACCCAGGCTTTTTTGCTTGCCTAGCGTTTTGCGATGACATAGCCTCACCCTGTTTCCGGCTTCAAGGGCGTCACCGTCATTAGGGAGCGGCGACAGTCTTTCGTAGGCCAAGGTGAGGTGGGCAGTAACGGTGCCCTCTGCACATCTGGCTTAGGTCGTGACACGCTGCCGGAAATATTTCCCCCCCGTGAATCGCTTGGGCAAGCCCTTGTGGGCTCAGCAAATGATTCATCACTATGAACCTCGGGAGGAATTCGGATGCGTGTACTTACGAAAGCTACCTATATTCTAACCACTGCGGCGTTTCTGTCGCTCGGCGCGGCCTATACGGCGTCGGCTAACGAGGACCTTGCAAAGCTGGCTTCGGATTCGAAGAACTGGGCAATGCAGACGGGTGACTACGCCAACACCCGCTATTCCAAACTCAACCAGATTACTGCGGACAATGTGAAGAACCTGCAGGTCAAGTGGACCTTTTCCACCGGCGTGCTGCGAGGCCACGAGGGTGGACCGCTTATCATCGGCGATGTGATGTATGTCCACACGCCTTTCCCGAACAATGTCTTTGCGCTCGACCTCAAGAATGACGGGAAGATCCTTTGGAAATACGAACCCAAGCAGGATCCCAACGTCATTCCGATCATGTGTTGCGATACGGTCAATCGCGGTGTTGCCTATGGTGACGGCAAGATCATTCTCAATCAGGCCGACACCACGGTCGTCGCCCTCGATGCGAAGACCGGCAAGGTCGTCTGGTCGGTCAAGAACGGTGACCAGACCGATGGCGGCAAAGGCGAATCCGGTACGGCTGCCCCCGTCGTCGTCAAGGACAAGGTGCTCATCGGCGTCTCCGGCGCCGAATTCGGTGTTCGCGGCTGGCTGGCCGCCTACAATCTGAAAGATGGCAAACTCGCCTGGAAAGCCTATTCGGAAGGTCCGGACGCAGACACCCTGATCGATCCCGAAAAGACCACGCATCTCGGCAAGCCGGTGGGCAAGGACTCCGGCACGAACACTTGGGAAGGCGAGCAGTGGAAGACAGGCGGCGGCACGACATGGGGATGGTATTCCTATGATCCCAAGCTGAACCTGGTCTACTATGGCACCGGCAATCCCTCGACGTGGAACCCCGTACAACGCCCCGGCGACAATCGCTGGTCGATGACGATCATGGCCCGCGATGCGGACACGGGTGTTGCCAAATGGCTCTACCAGATGACCCCGCATGACGAATGGGACTATGACGGCGTCAATGAGATGATCCTCGTCGACGGCATGGAGGTCAACGGCGCCAAGCACGATGTGCTGGTGCATTTCGACCGCAACGGCTTTGCCTACACCATGGATCGCGCCAGCGGCGACCTTCTCGTCGCCAAAAAATACGATCCGTCGGTGAACTGGGCGACGGAAGTCAACATGGACCCAAAGAGCGATCAGTATGGCCGCCCGCAGGTCGTGGCGAAATATTCGACCCAGCAAAACGGCGAAGACACCAACTCGACCGGCATCTGCCCGGCCGCGCTTGGAACCAAAGACCAGCAGCCGGCCGCCTACTCGCCGAAGACCGGGCTGTTCTATGTCCCGACCAACCATGTCTGCATGGACTATGAGCCTTACAAGGTAAGCTACACCGCCGGTCAGCCCTATGTTGGCGCCACCGTGTCGATGTACCCGGCCCCTGGCGGCGACGGCAGCATGGGCAACTTCATTGCCTGGGATGCAGCCAAGGGTGAGATCGTCTGGTCGAAGCCCGAGATGTTCTCGGTGTGGTCTGGCGCGTTGGCCACGGATGGCGACGTCGTCTTCTACGGCACGCTCGAAGGCTACATCAAGGCGGTCGATAAGGACGGCAAGGAACTCTACAAGTTCAAGACCCCGTCCGGCATCATCGGCAACATCACGACCTACGAGCAGGGCGGCAAGCAGTACATCGCCGTTCTGTCGGGTGTTGGCGGCTGGGCAGGTATTGGCCTGGCAGGCGGCCTGCTTTCGCCTGATAACGCCGCTGCCTGGCATGGCGCCGTCGATCAGGGCCGTGCCCAAGGCGATGAGGCCGCCGTCGTTGGCACCGCTGGTCTTGGTGCCGTCGGTGGCTACGCGGCACTTGCCGACTACACGACGCTGGGCGGTCAGCTCACCGTCTTCGGTCTCCCGGATTGATGCGCTGGGAACCTTGAGAACGCCTCAGGTCTTGTGAGACCAAAGGCTTGAAGAACGAGAGCCCGGATCATCCGGAAGCCATGGCCGGGCTCTCGATTCGGTTACGCACCCAAAACACCGATCAATGCCGGTCGCGCCAGCAAAACCGTGTCCATTGGCAAATGAAGGAAGTTTGAATGTCCGTTCGCATTGTAATTTCGGCTTTGGTCCTGGCTCTGCTGCCTCTGGCAAGCTCAGGCGTCGCCCAGGCCGACGACAGCATGGAAAAAGCCAAGGCGGTGAAGGAAGAAGGCGGCAAGTATTTGGATGCGGATGGAAATCCGACCTACAATATCGAAAACGGAACCGTCGATTGGTACACGTTCAGCGGCTACCGCCGGTATCACTCCGATTGCCATGTCTGCCACGGACAGGATGCAACAGGTTCGAGCTATGCGCCGGCTTTGGTCAACAGCCTGAAAAACATGGATTACGGCACGTTCCTCTCGATCGTCGCCGAGGGCCGCAAGAATGTCGGCGGCGGCAAGGAAAACGTCATGCCTGCCTTTGGCGACAACAAGAATGTCTATTGCTACATGGACGACCTCTACATCTACCTGCGCGCGCGCGCAGATGGCGCGGCGCCCCGCGGACGGCCGCCCAAGCACGAAGACAAGGCCCAGGCGGCGAAGGATGCCGAAGCATCCTGCATGGGTGGGTGACATGATTGGCCGCGATGCATTGAAGCTGCGCGTCGTTCTGCCGATCCTCGGCACGCTCGCCTTGCTGCCGTCGAATGCGCATGCGCAAAGCGCCGGCCTTGGTGCGGCGGGAGAACTGGTCGACCCCGACATCTTGCGCGTCTGCGCCGATCCCTCGAATATGCCCTTCACCGACAAGAGCGGCGAAGGATTCGAAAACAAGCTGGCAGAGCTGGTTGCCGCGAAAACCGGGCGCAAGTCCGTCTCCTACACCTGGTTTCCCACGATCACCGGCTTCGTGCGCAATACGTTGGGGGCCAACCGATGCGACATCATCATGGGCTATGCCCAGGGCGATGAGCTGGTGCAGAACACCAACGCCTACTATCGCTCCGCCTATGTGCTTGTGCATCCGAAAAGCCACGATATGGAAGGCGTGGAAACGATCGAGGATCCCAGACTCAAGGGCAAGACGATCGGCGTCGTTGAAAGCACGCCGCCAACCGCCAACATGGCCGCCAACAAGCTCCTGCGGACCGCCAAGATCTATCCGCTTGCGGTGGATACCCGCGTCACCCCATCCATGGGGGAGGTCATGATCAAGGACATGCTGGCACACAAGATCGATGCGGCGGTGCTGTGGGGACCGATGGCAGGTTACTATGCCAAGGAACTCGGAGCTGATGTGACGATCGTTCCACTGGTGAAGGAAAAAACCGGCTCGCGCATGTCTTACCGCATTACCATGGGCGTACGTCCGTCCGACCAGGAATGGAAGCGGACGCTCAACCGAGTGATCAGGGAAAACCAGGCGGAGATCACCAGGATCCTGCTGAGCTATAACGTGCCGCTGATCGACGAACACGACAACCTGATTACCCAATGAATGGAAGGGAGACTATTTTCTTGCTGGTCGCCGCGAGCCTTCTGGGTCTGACCGAGCCGACATGGGCTGGCGATGTCGCCGAACCCAGCGGTTTCCGGATGGACGACTATCGGGCGCCGGTGCCGCGGACGCTGCAAGGCGCGAGGGTGGTGACGACGGTGGAAGCGGAAGCGCTGTGGCGGGCGAAAAAGGCGATCTTCTTCGACGTGATGCCGGACACGCCCAAACCGACCAATTTGCCGGCAGGAACCATATGGAGGGACAAGGTCAGAAAGGACATCCCAGGCAGCATATGGCTGGCCAATGTGGGATACGGCGCTATTTCGCAGGAGACCGCCAGCTATTTTCGCCAAGGCCTCGAGGCCAAGGCCGGGACGGACAAGTCGCGCGCGATTCTGTTCTACTGCATGACGAATTGCTGGATGTCGTGGAATGCGGCGAAACGGGCCGTCGAGTGGGGCTACAGTTCGGTAATCTGGTATCCGCTCGGCGCTGATGGGTGGGAAGATGCAAACCTTCCACTGGAGGAGAAAAAACCCTATACAACGAACAATTGAAGTAAGGACTGCAATTATTCTCGATAGTTGGTTTTCAACTTTTCAAAACCTATTGTTTCATTTGTCCATTTTGAGACTTGATGGACGAGCCATTGCGTCGGTGCCCTGCAATGGTTGGCTAACGACAGGATCGGTCCCTTCGGGCTGGTATTAAGAGGAGAAATGTCATGAAGAAGAACTGGAAAAAACCGACCATGTGTCAGGTTGCCGCTGGCTTCGAAATTTCACGGTATCTGCCTGCTGAAATTACTCCCAAGAAGTAGGCCGCAGAGGTGCGCGTCCCTGGCGACAGGGGCGCGCATCCCCTCGCCCCATGGATTTTCGTGAAAGATTTTGACGCACGCAAAGCGCGCGAAGCGTTTTTTGTGACTGCAAATTGCCTGCAGGTCAGAGAAGCCGGCGCGCGGGCATTTTCATGCATTTGAGGATCATCGGATCGGCGGCGGGCGGCGGCTTTCCGCAATGGAACTGCAACTACCGTCTGAGTCGTGCGGCTCGCACCGGCATGGCCGGGGTGCATTCACGAACCCAGTCCAGTATCGCCGCCTCCGCGGACGGGTTCGGCTGGGTTCTTTTCAATGCCTCGCCCGACATTCGCCAGCAAATCGCTGCAACACCTGAACTGCAGCCTGCGGGCGATGCGCCGCTGCGCTCCACGCCTATTCGCGCGGTGGTGCTGACCAACGCCGATGTCGATCATATCGCTGGACTGCTCAGCCTGCGCGAGCGGCAGCCTTTCGCCATTTATGCAACGGCGCAGGTTCTGGCGACGCTGGAGGCGAATTCGATTTTCAACGTTCTCGATCCAGCGCTTGTGCCGCGGCGCATCCTGCCGCCGGCGAAAGAATTGGCCATTTGCGACGCAGAAGGCCGCGAGACCGGCGTAATGATCGAGCCCTTTCCAGTGCCCGGGAAGATAGCACTCTATCTGGAGGATAGAGACCATCCGGATGCCAATTTCAGCTCCGACGCAGGTGATACGATCGGAGTCCGAATTGCCGGCATCGGCAGCCGCGGCTCCGTCTTCTATATTCCGGGCTGCGCGCGCATCGATGCGGCCTTGCGCACGCGTCTCACCGATGCCGCCTGGCTTCTGTTCGACGGCACGGTCTATACCGACGACGAGATGATCGTCGCCGGCGTCGGTCAGAAAACCGGCGCGCGCATGGGGCATCTGGCGATCTCGGGAGAATCGGGTTCGATCGCAGGCTTGGCCGATGTGAGGGTCGGCCGTCGCGTCTTCGTCCACATCAACAACACCAATCCCATCCTTGACGAGAATTCCGCCGAGCACGCGGCGGTCAAGGCGGCCGGCTGGGAAATCGCAAGCGACGGTATGGAGATGGAATTTTGAGCGACTTCCGCGATGCAGCCAAAGGCGGACTCTCCAAGAGCGCTCTCGAAGCCGTGCTGAGGCAGGTTGGCGCCGAGCGCTATCACAATCGCCATCCCTTTCACCACAGGATGACCAGCGGCGCATTGTCGAAGGCCGAGATAAAGGCCTGGGCGCTGAACCGCTATTGCTATCAGGCGGTCATCCCGCGCAAGGATGCCATGATACTCGTGCATGCCGAGGATCCAGCGTTTCGCGCCGCGTGGCGCAAGCGGATCGAGGATCATGACGGCGAGGACGGCTGGAGCGGCGGCATCGCGCGCTGGCTGCATCTGGCAACTTCGCTCGGCCTGGACGCCGAGGCCGTGAAGAGCGAAAGGCTGGCACTGCCGGCGACGCGCTTCGCGGTGGGCGCTTACCTTTCCTTTTGCACAAACCGGACGTTGTTCGAGGCGGTCGCGTCCTCGCTGACCGAGATGTTCTCGCCACTCATCATCGGCGAGCGGGTGCCGGCAATGCTGGCCAAATACGACTACATCACCGAGGACACGCTGGCCTATTTCAGGCAACGGCCCGAACAGGCCTCGCGTGACGCCGACTTCGCCCTCGCCTACGTGCTCAGCCATGCCGATACGGCGGAGCGCCAGCAGCAGGCAATCGATGCACTGGTGTTCAAATGCGATATACTCTGGGCCATGCTTGACGCGCTTCAACACGCCTATGGCGAGCAGGGAAACATACCGCCCGGCGCCTTCCAGCCCGAGGCAGCCCAATGATGGCGCTGCGCGAAAGAGCCGTGGTGTCGTTGCGATCGGTACCTTCGCTGCCGAAACACGTGCGCATACAATACGATTCCGTGCGGCAGGCATTCGCCGTGCTTTCACCCGAAAAGATATTCTGGCCGAACGATGTCAGTCTCGATATTTTGCGCCGCTGCGATGGACGGTCAACGGCAGGCGATATCATTGCTGGCCTTGCCGCGGATTATGAGGCCGAACAGGAGGCCGTGGCGACCGACGTCCTCGCCTTCCTGCAGGAATGGTCGGACAAGCTGCTGGTGAGG
>NZ_RZRK01000273.1:1974-7231 GCF_003997835.1 Mesorhizobium sp. M7A.F.Ca.CA.004.12.1.1 | reverse complement strand
CCCGTGTTCATGCGGGTCGAGGGCGAAGCCGTGGCCATCGTCGGCGGCGGCGAAGAGGCACTCGCCAAGGCGCGGCTGATCGGACAGTCGAGCGCGGTCCTGCGGATCATCGCGGAACACGCCGAGCCCGATCTGCTCGCCTTCATCGTCCAGGCCGGCGCGAGCCATTTTGCCGCCGCTTACGACGCATCGCAGCTCGAAGGCGCGATCATGGTGTTTGCCGCCAGCGGCGACGAGGAACTCGACCGTCGGGTGGCTGCGGATGCGCGCCGCCTAAGCATTCCGGTCAATGCCGTCGATCGGCCTGAGCTTTGCGATTTCTTCACCCCGGCGCTGGTCAACCGCGCGCCGGTCGCCATCGCCATCGGCACCGAAGGTGCAGGCCCGGTGCTTGCCCAGATGTTGCGCGGCCGCATCGACCGCATGCTGTCGCCGTCGCTCGGGCCGCTGGCAATTCTTGCGGCGTCGTTTCGCGGGGCTGCCGAGAAGCTGCTGCCGAAAGGCAATGCCCGCCGCCGCTTCTGGAATGATTTCTTCTCTGGCGCTCCTGCGCGCGCGGCCGAAGCCGGCCAGCTTTCGCAGGCGCATGAAGCTGCCGTCGATCTCCTGCTGTCGGACACGCCCGCTTGCGGTCACATCGCGCTGGTTGGCGCCGGTCCGGGCGCCGAGGATCTTTTGACCTTGCGGGCCCATCGTCTGCTGATGGAAGCCGATGTCATCGTCCATGACGCGCTGGTGCCCGAGGCGGTCGTTGCCATGGGTCGCCGCGATGCCGAGCGCCTGCCGGTCGGAAAGCGTAAGGGCTGCCACACCAAGAGCCAGGCTGAGATCAATGCGCTGCTGGTCGAGCTTGGCCGTGAAGGCAAGCGTGTCGTGCGGCTGAAGTCGGGCGATCCGCTGGTGTTCGGCCGGGCCGGCGAAGAGATGGCGGCACTTCGTGATGCCGGCATCGCCTATGAGGTGGTTCCGGGTGTCACCGCGGCCTTTGCCGCCGCCGCCGATTTCGAACTGCCGCTGACCTTGCGCGGTGTCTCCTCGTCGATGGTGTTCACCACCGGCCACGACCTCAAGGGCAATTCGCTGCCCGACTGGGCCAAGCTCGCCATTTCCGGCGCCACCGTCGCCGTTTATATGGGCCGCTCGGTGGCCGCCGAGGTTGCCGGACGGCTGATCGAGGCCGGTCTGTCGCCGGACACTGCGGTGGCCGTGGTCGAGAATGCCAGCCTCGCCAACCGGCGTCGCTTCCACGGCACGCTTGCCGACCTGCCGTCGCTGGAAGCGCGCGCCGATCTTTCCGGCCCGGTCATGACCATCATCGGCGATGCGGTCGCCGGCGCCAATTTTGAGCGATCCGAGCCGCTGGCGGCACACAGGCATGAAGGTGCGTCCAGTTCGATCGCCGAAGGAGTTCAGCCATGAAGATACTGACCGCCAACCGCCTCACCGACGGCATTGCTGTCTGGTACGCCGATGGCGGCTGGGCGGAGACGGTGGACCATGCCGACCTCGCCGATGACAAGGCAGCGGAGGATAGGCTCGAGGCGATCGGCGCCAAGGCCTATGCCGCCAACGAAGTGGTCGACGTCAATTTGATCGACGCTGAAGTCGTCAACGGTGTCGTCCAACCGGTGCGGCTGCGCGAGAAGATCCGCGCTGCCGGCCCGACCATTCGCAACGATCTCGGCAAGCAGGCTGCGCGGGCAGCATAACCAAGACACCAGGCATGGGCGGACGCGCCCTGAAAGACCAAGCATGTACCGTTACGATGAGTTCGACCACGATTTTGTCCAAGCCCGCGTCGCCGAGTTCAGCGACCAGGTGCAGCGTCGTCTTGCCGGCGAGATCACCGAGGACCAGTTCCGGCCCTTGAGGCTGATGAACGGCGTCTATCTTCAACTGCATGCCTACATGCTGCGCATCGCGGTGCCTTACGGCACGCTGAACGGCAAGCAGTTGCGCATGCTTGGTCACATCGCCCGCAAATACGACAAAGGCTATGGCCATTTCACCACCCGCCAGAACATCCAGTTCAACTGGCCGGCGCTGTCTGATATTCCGGCGATCCTGGCGGATCTCGCAAGTGTCGAGATGCATGCCATCCAGACCAGCGGCAATTGCATTCGCAATGTCACCGCCGACCACTTCGCCGGCGCTGCCGCCGACGAAGTCGCCGATCCGCGTCCCTACGCGGAAATCCTGCGCCAATGGTCGTCGGTGCATCCGGAATTCTCGTTCCTGCCGCGCAAGTTCAAGATCGCGGTGACGGGTGCCGAGCGCGACCGCGCCGCCATTCAGACCCACGACATCGGCCTGCACCTGAAGAAGAACGCCGCCGGCGAACTCGGTTTCGCCGTCTATATCGGCGGCGGCCAGGGCCGCACGCCGATGGTTGCCCGCAAGATCCGCGATTTCCTGCCGGAAGCCGACCTTCTGTCCTACTGCACGGCGATCCTGCGCGTTTACAACCTCTATGGCCGCCGCGACAACAAGTACAAGGCGCGCATCAAGATCCTCGTCCATGAGACCGGCGTCGAGGAGATCACCCGCCAGGTCGAGGCCGAGTGGCAGGAGTTGAAGGACGCCGAGCTGAAGCTGCCGGAAGCCGACATCCGCGCCATCGAGGCCTATTTCGCGCCACCGGTGCTCGCTGGGCGGCCGGAAGGCGACCAGGCGGTCAAGCTGGCGCGGCTCGATTCCAAGGGGTTCTCGGAGTGGCTCGACCAGAATGTCGTGACGCACCGCCATCCCGACTATGCGGCGGTGACGATCTCGCTGAAGGGCATCGGCGAGGTGCCCGGCGACGCCTCGGACAGCCAGATGGAAGCGATCGCCGACATCGCCGAGAAATATGGCTTTGACGAGCTGCGTGTCAGCCATGAGCAGAACCTGATCCTGCCGCATGTGGCCCGCGCCGACCTCAAGGCGGTCTATGATGCGCTGGTCGGCATCGGCCTGGCGACGGCCAATTCCAACCTGATATCGGACATCATCGCTTGCCCGGGCCTCGACTACTGTGCGCTGGCCACAGCGCGCTCGATCCCGATCGCGCAGGAAATCTCGCGCCGCTTCGCCTCGCTTGAGCGGCAGCGCGAGATCGGCGAACTGAAGCTGAAGATCTCCGGCTGCATCAACGCCTGCGGTCATCACCATGTCGGCCATATCGGCATCCTCGGGGTCGAGAAGAAGGGCTCTGAGCTCTATCAGGTGACGCTGGGCGGCTCGGCCGACGAAAACACCTCGGTCGGCGAGATCATCGGCCGCGGCTTCTCGTCGGAAGAGATCACCGACGCCATCGAGCAGATCGTCGAGACCTATCTCGGCCTCCGGCTCGACCCACAAGAGAAATTCATCGACGCCTACCGCCGAGTCGGTCCCGCGCCGTTCAAGGAGGCGCTCTATGCTGGCGAAGCCAAGGCCGCTTGACCGTATTGGAGACGTCGATGACGGTATCGCCGCCAAAGCGGCGGGGCTCGATGCGCTCTATGGTCATCTGAAGCCGATCGAGATCATCGAACGCTCGGCCCGCGAACTGTTCCTCGACGAGATCGCGGCGGTGTCGTCGTTCGGCGCGGATTCGGCTGTGCTGCTGCACATGATCGCCAAGATCGACCGGACGCTGCCGGTCATTTTCCTCGACACCGGCAAGCATTTCGAGGAGACGCTCGGCTATCGCGACGCGCTCGCCGCCGATTTCGGGCTGACCAACATAAGGGTGATCAAACCCGAGGAAGCAGCACTCGAACGGATCGATCCGACGGGCAATCTGCATCAGAGCAACACCGACGCCTGCTGCGACGTGCGCAAGGTGGAGCCGCTGGCGCGCGGTGTCGCGCCATTTCGTGCCTGGCTCACCGGCCGCAAGCGTTTTCAGGCCGCGACGCGGGCGGCGCTGCCGGTGTTCGAGGCGGTCGGTCCGCGCATCCGCATCAATCCGCTGGCGCATTGGACGACATCGGACCAGGCGGACTACATGCGCGCCCATGCGCTGCGCGAAAATCCGCTGGTCGCCTATGGCTATCTGTCGATCGGCTGCTTCCCGTGCACGCAGCCGGTGCAGCCGGGCGAGGACGCGCGCAGCGGCCGCTGGGCCGGTCACGCCAAGACCGAGCGCGGCATTCACCTGTCGGGGCTGGAGAAGTCGCTGACCGACGCATCCCTTTAGGATATGCTGATATTCAGGTTAGGCTGGCCTGCAAACGGCAGCTTCCTGCGCTTCCGGTGCTCACGTACTTCAAGTACGCTCCGCTCCGGTTCTCGGAAGCCGCTATTTTCGGCGCAGCCTGACCTGAATCTCAACACATCCTTGGTTCGTTTGACTATTTAGGAACTTTTTGATGACTGAACCGACGACAGCGGAGACCCGACTCTGGACCCCTGCGGGTTTTCACGAGGATGAGTGGACGCATGCCGAAAGCGCCGATGCGCTGTCCGGCAACGGCCGCTTCATCCTGCCGTTGCAAGTCTTCCTCGATCTGGATCCGGAGGTGCGCCGCTCGGCCAAGGAACGGCTCGGCGTCCTGCTGCAGCCTGGTGATCAGCTCGAGAAGATTGCCGACCTGCTCGACCAGCTGTCGCTGGTGGCATTGGCCTTCCCGGCCTTCAGCGACGGCCGCTCCTTCTCCAAGGGAGAACTGCTGCGCGGCCGCTACCATTTCGAAGGTGCCGTTCGCGCCACGGGCCAGGTGCTGGTGGACCAACTGCCGCATATGCTGCGGCTAGGCTTCGACGAGTTCGAGATTTCCAATGCGGTGCTGTTGAAGCGCCTGGAGGAGGGCCGCACCGGCGGATTGGGGCTCTACTACCAGCCAGCCGCCGTGCCGGAACCAAAAGGCCCGAAATACTCCTGGCGGCGCGTTCGCAGCAGCTGACGTTGCGGTAATTCCGCGCGTCTTTACATCAGCCGTGTTCAGGCCTTCTCTTGATCGTCCGGATGGAAAATCCGTGGAACGATCGGGGAGGGGTCTTCATGCGTTACGACTATGTCATAGCCGGCGGTGGGTCCGCCGGCTGTGCGCTTGCCGCGCGGCTTTCGGAAGATCCATCGAAAACGGTCTGCCTGATCGAAGCTGGCGGCGAGGGCAGGGATATGCTGATCCGCGCTCCGGCTGGCATTATCGGCATGCTTTCCGGCCGGCCCAGGATCAACAACTGGGCCTTCGAAACCGTGCCGCAGCAAGGTCTTGGCGGCCGCAAGGGCTACCAGCCGCGCGGCAAGGCGCTGGGCGGCTCCAGCGCCATCAATGCAATGCTCTATGTC
>NZ_RZRK01000273.1:0-1964 GCF_003997835.1 Mesorhizobium sp. M7A.F.Ca.CA.004.12.1.1 | reverse complement strand
ATGTCAGGGGCCATCGCAGCGACTATGACGAATGGGCAAATCTGGGCTGCGAGGGCTGGTCGTGGGATGAGGTTCTGCCCTATTTCCGGCGCGCCGAGGGCAATGAGCGCGGCACTGATGCCTTGCATGGCGGGGACGGCCCGCTGAAAGTGTCGAACCAGCGCTCGCCGAGGCCGATCGCCAAGGCCTTCATAGAGGCTTGTGCCGAAAACCAGATTCGCGCCTCGGACGATTTCAACGGACCGGAACAAGAGGGCGCCGGCTATTTCCAGGTGACCCAGTTTGCCGGTGGCGCCCGTAATGGCGAGCGCTGTTCGACTGCCGCCGCCTATCTCCATCCGGTGATGCAGCGGAGCAATCTGACCGTGATCACGCGGGCGCACGCCACAGGCATCGTCCTTGCCGGCAAGCGCGCCACCGGCATCCGCTACCGGACGCGCAAAGGCGAGGCAGTGGCACAGGCGTCGCGCGAGGTGATCCTCTGCGGTGGTGCCTTCGGTTCGCCGCAGCTTCTGTTGCTGTCGGGTATCGGCCCGGCGGCCGAACTTGCCGTGCATGGCGTTCCCGTCGTCCACGAATTGCCGGGCGTCGGCAAGAACCTGCAGGACCACCTCGATTTTATCGTCGGCTGGAGATCGAAGGACACCGATATGCTCGGCATGAGCCCGCGCGGCGCGTGGGGTTTCCTCAGGCACATCGCGCAGTGGCGGCGGGATGGAACCGGGCTGATCGCCTCGCCGTCGGCCGAGAGCGGCGCTTTCGTCAAATCCGACCCGGCGCTTGAGCGCCCTGACCTGCAGCTGCAATTCGTCATCGGCCTGGTCGAAAACCATGCGCGCACGCTGCACTACGGTTTCGGCTTCTCCTGTCATGTCTGCATATTGCGGCCGCACTCGCGTGGCGAGGTTGGGCTGGCCAGCGCCGATCCACTTGCCGCGCCACGCATCGATCCGCGCTTTCTCGGCGACCAGCGCGATGCGGAACTGCTGCTGAAAGGCGTGAGGATCACCCGGCAGGTGCTGGCTTCGCCGGCGCTGACGCGCTACCGGCACAAGGAAATGCACATCGCCGGCGAGCCGAGCGATGCCGATCTGATGACCCATATCCGTACCCGCGCCGACACGGTCTATCACCCGGTCGGCTCCTGTCGGATGGGGTCGACGAGATGGCGGTGGTCGATCCGCAACTCAAGGTGCGCGGGCTTGAAGCCTTGCGTGTCGTGGACGCCTCGGTGATGCCGACACTGATTGGTGGCAACACCAATGCCCCAACCATCATGATCGCCGAAAAGGCCGCCGACATGATCAGGGCTGCCTGATCGGAGCTCCAGGCCGCGGCGCCCATGGCGCGGCGGTCTTCTTGTTGTGACGCAATTGCCCAGGGAAAACGCTACGCGTTTTCCCTGGAAAACCGTTCACACTTCTCCTGGAATTGCTTAAGCCGCCGCCCGTGCCTCGCGGAACGACACCAGCTTGCGGCGGTTTTCGTCCCACAATGCCAGTTTGACGCAGCGCAGGCTTTCGAGCAGCGTAACCCGGCCTATGTCGCGCAACTCGGGATAATCCCGCAGCACTTCCTGCAACCGGTAGCACGGCACCTTGGCCGAGAGGTGATGGACGTGATGGACACCGATGTTGCCGGTGAGCCAGTTCAGCACCGGCGGAAGGTCGTAATACGACGATCCGTGCAAGGCGGCGTGCTGGAATTCCCAGTCGGCATCCTTCGCCCATTCTGTTTCCTCGAACTGGTGCTGGACGTAGAACAGCCAGATGCCGGCCGAACCGGCGAGGATGACGATCGGCAGGTGAACCACCAGGAAAGCGCCCGGGCCGACGAACCAGATAAGGACGGCTGCTGCGACCGCGATGCCAAGGTTGGTGGTCATCGACGACACCCAAGGGGTCAGGCCGCCGCGCATCATGCCGACGGGTAGCCTCTGCTCGAAGATGAAAAGCCAGATCGGA
>NZ_RZRK01000272.1:0-7293 GCF_003997835.1 Mesorhizobium sp. M7A.F.Ca.CA.004.12.1.1 | reverse complement strand
ACCGTGGAGCGGCGTCGACGACGAGCCCACGCGCAATTGGACCAGCGGCGAAGCGGAGCCGGAAAACCCGCTGGCGGCGATCTGGATGGGCGATTTCAACATGGAGCCGGACAGCGCCGAGTATCGCCGCATCGTCGGCAGCACGCCCTACCATAGGGGTGCCGCCTATCTCAGCGGTTTCGTCGATGCCGCCGCCGTTGCCGGGGAGCCGGTTCCGGACTTCCACACCCATGTGAAGACCATCGACGGCAGACTGGCAAAGCGCCGGCTCGACCATTGCTTCGTCGGCGGCATGTTCGCCGGGCGGGTGCGTTCGATCAGTGCCGACATCGGCGAGGTTGCCTCGGATCATTTTCCGCTGCGGGTCGACATAGACCTGGAAACGCCCGGCATCGCCACATGACGCTTTTCGTCTTCTTTGCAGTGCTTGCCGCCGCTGCCATGCACGCGATCTGGAATGCGCTGGTCAAGGTTCATCTCGACCGCTTCCTGTCGATCACGCTGATGACATTAGGCATGGGCGCGGCGGCACTCGTGGTGCTGCCCTTCGTCGAAGTGCCGAAGGCGGAGGTGTGGCCCTACATCATCGCCTCGGTCATTTTCCACATGGGCTACCGGACCTTCCTGATCGGCGCCTACAAGGCCGGCGATTTCGCACAGACCTATCCGCTGGCACGGGGCACAGCACCTCTGCTCTCGGCCTTTGGAGGCATGTTCGTCGTTGCCGAGATTCCCGGCCCGTTCGCCATGCTCGGTATCTTCCTGTTGTCGGCCGGCACGCTGGTGATGTCGTTTCGTGGCGGCGCGCATCTGGAAAAGCTTAACCTGCGCGCGGTCGGTTTTGCGCTCGGCACCTCCATCTTCATCGCCAGCTATACGCTGTCGGACGGCAGTGGCGCGCGGCTGGCGGCAACCGCGCAGAGCTATGCCGCCTGGCTGTTCATCTGCGATGCTTTTGGCGCGTTGGTGCTGTGCCTCATCTTCCGTGGGCCGAAGGCACTGCCGGTGCTGGCGCGCGACTGGAAGGCAGGGCTGTTCACCGGCGTGCTCAGCGGCGCCGCCTACTGGATCGTCATGTGGGCGATGACCAAAGCACCGATCGCTTCGGTGGCCTCGCTGCGCGAAACCTCGATCCTGTTCGCCATGATGATCTCGGTCTTCGCTCTCGGCGAAAAAATGACCGGCTGGCGCGGTGCCGCCGCGCTCAGCATCGTGGCCGGCGTCGTCGCGCTGAGGCTTGGTTAGGCGCCGCTCAGGTCAGGACGGTCATCACCTGGCCACGTCGTTCCGGGCTGAAACGGATGACGACGATGATGCAGACGGCGACCACGCCTGCGAACAGCGCCAGGGCATAGCCATAGCTGCCTCCGGCGCTTTCCGCGATTCCCGCCTGATAGGGGCCGCCATAGGACGCGGCGAGATTGCCCGCCTGATAAATAAAGCCGGGCAAGGTCGCCCGCACCGCGCCGGGCGAAAGCTCGTTGAGGTGCACGGGGATGACGCCCCAGGCACCCTGGACCGCGACCTGCATGACGAAGGCGCCGATGGCGAGCATGAACGGCGTGGTCGAGTAGGCCCATAGCGGGATGGATGGCAAGGCGATCAGGCATGCCAGCGTGATGGCGTTGACGCGGCCGATCTTCTCCGACAGCGCGCCGAAAGCCAGGCCGCCGACGATGGCGCCGATATTGGCGACGATGGTGATCCAGCTCACCGTATGCGGATCGAAGCCGTGCTGCTTCTTCAGGAAGGTAGGGTAGAGGTCCTGCGTGCCATGACTCAAGAAATTGAAGAACATCATCAGGACGACGGCATAGAGCGCGACGCCCCAGTGCTTCTGCAGCGTTTCCCACATGCCCGGTCTCGCGGTCTTCTGCGCTTCGACGAAGGCCGGCGATTCCGGCACATGCGATCGGATGAAGAGCACGATCAGCGCCGGCACGAAGCTGAGCAGGAACATGGCGCGCCAGCCGATCGTGTAGCCGCCGATCGTCTGCTGATAGAGCAGGCCATAGACCACCGCCGCCAGCAGATAGCCGGCCGGATAGCCGCATTGCAGGATGCCGGAGACCATGCCGCGTGCGCTCGGCGGAATGGATTCCATGGCCAGCGAACTGCCCAGTCCCCATTCGCCGCCCATGGCGATACCGAACAGCGCGCGCAGCGCCAGGAAAATGCCAAGATTGGGCGAGAAGGCGGCCAGCGCGCCGATCACCGAATAGCTGACGATGTTGAGCATGAGGATGGGCTTGCGCCCATATTTGTCGGCAAGCATGCCGAAGAAGAACGCGCCGATGAAGCGTGTCGCCAAGGTCAGGAATAGCGCCTTGGAGACTGCGGGCACGTCGGCGTGGAATTCGGTCGCGATATCGGTGAGCAGGAATGTCAGAAGGAAGAAATCGAAAGCATCGAGCGTCCAGCCCAGGAATGAGGCGAGGACGGTCTTCTTCTGCTGCGAATTAAGGGGCAAATCTTCCTCCATCATCATCGATGGGGGGAATTATCGGCCAGTTCAGGGAAGACCGGTGGTCACGTTTTCGCGTGGCTCATTTGATCGAACGCCAGCTGGAATGGCGGAAGGTGCGATGAGAGCGACCGGTGCCATCTGTCGATGAACTCGATCGTGGCTTGAGGGTGAGGTCTAGATTTCGAGATCAAACACCAGCAGTCCGTCCGTGCCGCCTTCCAGGGCAGCAACCAGGCGCGCGCCGGCGCGCTGGTGCGCTTCATGCACAAGATAGGCATCGCGCGCGGCAGCATCGCGGAAATCGATGGTGAAGCCGTGGGTGAAGCCGCGTGCGAACGGCTCCGGGCTGACATTGGCGCTTAATTTTACGGCGTCCATGCCGTCGATCACCTGTCGAAGCGCCTCGAGATCGGAATGGATCGCCATGCGCTCGGTGGTGGCGACATCATTGCGGAATCTAGCGAAAACACAGTGCCTGATCATATCTTACCCCTCAGTGGCTAAGCAGCCCGGTTTCCGGAAAACACCGCCGGCGGCAGCGGCTCGCGGCCAAGGACCAGGTCGGCGCCCTTTTCACCGACCATGATGGTCGGCGCATTGGTGTTGGATGAAGGCACGCGCGGCATCACCGAGGCATCGCAGACGCGCAGGCCCTCGATACCGCGCAGCCGCAGATCCGGCGTCACGACAGCCATATCATCATGGCCCATGCGGCAGGTGCCGACCGGATGGTGGTCGGTCTTGGAACTGCGGCAGGCATAGTCGAACAGCTCGTCGTCGCTGGCGAGCGACGGGCCGGGCAGCACCTCGCGCAGCACGTAAGGGGCAAGCGCCTTCTGCCGCATGATCTCGCGGGCCAGCCGCAGCCCCTTGATCGACATGGCGCGGTCATAGGGATCGGACCAGTAGTTCGGATCAATCAGCGGATGGTCGGCCGGGTCGGCGCTCTTCAGCCGCACGGTGCCGCGCGAGCGCGGCCGCAGGAAAGCCGAGTTCAGGGTGACGCCGGGGTTTTTCAGCTTCTCGACGCCGGCTTCGATGCCGGAGCCCAAGCCGAGATGAAACTGGATGTCGGGCGAGGCGGCTGTCGGGTCGGCGTACCAGAAGCCGCCGGTCTCGAACAGGCTGGAGGCCACCGGCCCCTTCTTCAGCAGCAGATATTGCAGGCCGGCCCAGGCCGTGCGGTGCAGCTTGGCGTAGTTGTCATAGGTGTGATCGCCGGTGCATTCGGCGATGACGAACAGATCGAGATGGTCCTGCATGTTGGAGCCGACGCCGGGCAGGTCATGCACCGGCGTGACGCCGACCGACTTCAGATGGTCCGCGGGGCCGATGCCCGACTGCATCAGGAGTTTCGGCGAGCCGATGGCGCCGGACGAGACGATCACCTCGCGCTCGGCGTGCAGGATTTTCTTCTCGCCGCCTGGCCTGTCGACCAATTCGACGCCGATGGCGCGGCCCTTCTCGACGACGATGCGCGTCACCAGCACATCGGTTCGGACGGTCAGGTTCTTGCGGGCGCGGATCGGCTTCAAATAGGCGACTGAAGCGGACGAGCGCCGGGCATCCTTCTGGGTCAGCTGGTAGTAGCCGACGCCTTCTTGGGCAGCGCCGTTGAAGTCCGGGTTGAAGGGGATGCCCATCTCCTGGCCGGCACGGAAATAGGCTTCGCAGATCGGCAGCGGCGCAATCGGGTTCGAGACGCCGAGCGGCCCCTGGTCGCCGTGAAAATCGTTGGCGTAGCGCTGGTTGTTCTCAGCGCGTTTGAAATAGGGCAACACATCGCGATAGCCCCAGCCGGCGAGGCCCTCTTCCTTCTCCCAGGCGTCGTAATCGCGGGCGTTGCCGCGCGTGTAGATCTGGGCGTTGATGGACGAGCCGCCGCCGACCACCTTGGCCTGCGTGTACCAGAAGACGCGGTCCTTCATGTTTCTCTGCGGCACGGTCGACCAGCCCCAGGAGGCGATCCCCTTCGTCATCTTGGCGAAGCCCGCCGGCATGTGGATATAGGGATGCCAGTCCTTGCCGCCAGCTTCGAGCAGCAAGACCGAGTTGCCCGGATCCTCGCTCAGCCGGTTGGCCAGAACGCAGCCGGCCGGCCCGGCGCCCACGATGATGTAGTCGGTCATGAAACCATCCATTTACAGTCGCGCCACGGAGAGCGCACCGTCGACATTGATGATCGAGCCGGTCGAAAAGCCGAGCTTGCCACCGGCGAGCGTTGCCACCACCGCACCGATATCCGATGCTTCGCCCCAGCGCTTTGCCGGCACCAGACCACCGTCGATGAGGGCGTCGTATTTGGCGGTCACGCCTGAGGTCATGTCGGTGCGGATGATGCCGGGCCGCACCTCGAACACGCCTATGTTTTCGGGAGCCAACCGCAGCGCCAGGTTCTTCACCCACATCGAAAGTGCGGCTTTCGAGATGCAGTAGTCCGGCCGCTCCGGCGATGCCATTTCGGCGCTGACCGAGGTGATGGTGATGATTGATTTCGGGGGATCGCCTGGCGCGGCGAGCATCGCCTTGGCCACGGCCTGGCTGAGGAACACAGTGCCGCGCAGATTGATGCCGAGCGTGCGGTCGAAATTCTCCGGCTTGAGGTCCAAGAGGTCACCGCGCACCACGGCGCCGACGCCGGCATTGTTGACCAGGCAATCGATACGGTCGAAGGCGCGCATCGCGGCATCGACAAGTGCGGTGTGGCTGGCGAGATCGGCGATGTCGCACTGGATGTAGGCAAATTTCGCGCCACGCTTGGTGATGTCGGCGGCAAGTCCGTCAGCGGCTGTTTCGGCAAGGTCGGCGACCAGAATATCGTAGCCGCCATCCGCCAGCGCCTGGGCACAGGCAAGGCCAATGCCCCGCGCGCCGCCGGTGACGATGGCGGAGGGGCGGGTCATTGGAAGCTAGCCTTGCGGATGTCAGCGCCGCCCCTCATCGCCCTGCCGGAGCGTTCGTCGTTCGAAAAGCCAAGCAGTTGGCTTTTCGTCCGCTGCGCGGACCACTCCTCAACCCCCCGTATAGTGACGGGGAGAAGGACGCTCGCGCCGCCGTTCTCGCCAATCGCCAAAGGATCGCCGAGGTTGCGACCAGCTTTCTTCTCCCCGTTTACGGGGAGAAGGTGCCGGCAGGCGGATGAGGGGCGGCGCAAACCGATCATGCCGTAAGCTCCACCTTGCGGATGTGATCGGCAACGCGCATTGCCTGGGCGGCGATCGACAGCGCCGGGTTCACGGCGGCCGAATTGGGCAAGAAGCTTCCGTCGACGACGAAGAGGTTCCGGTGGTCGAAGGAGCGGCAGTAAGGGTCGAGCGCCGCCGTCGCCGGATCGTCGCCCATCTTTATCGTGCCGCATTGGTGCGACGGCGTGCGCTTGTCGAAGGGGCGCGACAGAACGATGGGATAACCGCAGGCGCGGAAATTTTCGCGCATCACCTTGGTCAGCCCGTCGAGCGACCGCATGTTGGAGCGCCGCCATTGCATGACGATGTCCTTGCCGTCGACCATGATGCGGCTTTCCGGATCGGGCAGATCCTCGCACATCAGGTACCAGTCGACGGCGTGGCCGGCCATGAAATCGAGCGCGAATCCCGGCGTGTATTTGACATTGGCCCGCAGCATGTTGCCGTCGATCTTGCCGAGCAACTGGACGTTCCCCAGCGGCTTGCCGCCCTTGCCGTCGGACAGGTAATAGTCGTTCAGCATCAAGGTCTTCTGGTAGACGGCATCGTTGCGACGGCGCGGGTCGATCGCCAGCATGGCGCTGGAATTGTGGTTCATGAAATTGCGGCCGACCTGGTCGGCGCGGTTGGCTAGGCCTTTGCCATCCGATGTGGGCGAGCGCAGCAGGATGACAGCGGAGTTGACCGCGCCGGCCGAGAGGATGACCAGCTTCGGTGATACTTTCTTCAGCTCGCCATTCTGCCGGTAGTGAATGGCTGATATCGTCGTGCCGTCTGGCGAGGCTTCGAGATATTCGACGTAGGCGCCGGTTTCGAGCTTGATGTTCTGGTCGGTGAGGGCCGCCGTCAGCGGTCCCGTTTGTGCGTCGACCTTGCCTTGGCCGGTGTTCGGGAAAGCATCCCAGCCGGTCTTGCCCTCCTTCAGCCAGGTGTCGATGTCGACACCGAGCGGCAGCGAGGCCGGATGCAGGCCAAGGTTTTTCAGCTCGGCGCGGGCGCGGGCGATCGGTGCCTCGTCGGGCACCGGCTTGTAGGCGTAGGGGATCGAATGGAACGGCTCGGTCGGATCCTCGCCCAGTGCACCGCGCACGCGAAACAGCTGTTCGGCTTTCGAATACCAGGGCTCGAATTCGTCATAGGTGAACGGCCATGCCGGAGAGACTCCGCCGAAATGCTCCATGGCCGCAAAGTCCTCCTTGCGGTAGCGGATCAGCACCGCGCCGTAGAACTTCGAATTGCCGCCGACATAGTAATAATTGCCGGGGTTGAAGGCGGCGCCGCCGGCCTCACGCCACATCTCCTTCGGCCTGTAATGGCCGTCGACGAAGATCGAGCGCGTGTCGCGCGCGTGCGGCGTCGCCGGCAACGGCTCGCCGCGCTCCAGCATCAGGATCGAGGCGCCGCTGCCGGCAAGGCCGGAAGCGATCGTAGCGCCGCCGATGCCGGAGCCGATGATGACGATGTCCGGATTTGTCATGGCCTAAATCGCGTCCCGACGCGCTTTAGTTTTTTGTTTTGATGCATGTCGTTGCCCCAAAACCGGATCCACTTTTGGGCGACATACATTAGCGAATACGGGTCTCGGTCGCCGGGTCGAAGAACACCGCCTTGGTCAGGTTGAAGGCAAGCGGCGTGTTGGTG
>NZ_RZRK01000271.1:0-7303 GCF_003997835.1 Mesorhizobium sp. M7A.F.Ca.CA.004.12.1.1 | reverse complement strand
ACCCTGACCGGGCCGTCCCGGCAATGATCCGCAACGGCTGTGGCGGATGTCACGAAATCCCGGGAGTGCCCGGCGCCCGTGGCACCGTCGGTCCGTCCCTGCAAGGCGTCGTCGAAAGAGGGATATACCGGGCCGTCGCGAGCCACCCCGGATGCGATGATGCGCTGGATCAGCAGGGCGCGGTACGTTGACCCGAAGACGGCCATGCCCAATACAAATCTGTCGCCTCAAGAGGCGCGCGACATTACCGCCTATCTCTACGCGCGAACATGAGGCGCGCTGAAGTCGCCCCACGGCGCAGGCGTCTTGCCAGCAAAAGCAGCAGGCCAAGCATCAACACGGCGGCGCCCGCTACAAGTGATTGAGCCGCCAGAATCATGATCGTCTGGCTGGTTGTCGTTCCTGCCCGCATCTGGCGTACATCGGCCGCGGTGACGCTGAGGTCGGGATTTCCGAACCGCACGGTGACGTAATTTGCAAGAGCTGCCACCTGGCCATCATCCAGCCAGCCGCCGAAGGCCGCCATCGATTGACGCCCGGCCACGTCACCAGCTTTGACGCCTTCAAGGATGGTCATGACGACATCCTCGGGCGTGGCCGCGCCGGGGGTGCTGTTACGGGTCAAGGACGGATAGGATCCGTCTGATGATCCGCCTCCGTTCGCCCCATGGCACGTCGAACAGAGCGATCGATAGAGATCATCGCCGGTTGCGGTTCCGCTGCCTTGCGTCATCCCTTCGGTTCCAGCAATGTCGTCGGCCGCGGCCGCGGCCGCGTTACCCCATGAGAAACGCGGCTGCTTCTCGTCTCCCGGTTGGGCGGGCACGTCCCTGAGATAGGCGACAATAGCCTGGATGTCGTCGTCGGAAAGATGCTGCAGGCTGTTCATGACCGTTTCCGCCATCGGCCCGCCCGCGTAGGCCTTCCCGGGCACGGCGCCGGTTTTGAGGAATCGAGACAGCTCTTCGTTGCTCCAGCCGCCGACGCCTGCGATCTTGTCGCTGGTGATGTTGAAGGCGTGCCAGATGCCGGCGGTGCCGCCGGCAAGCTTGTGGTCTTCATCCATGCCGAACGTCGCATTCCTTGGCGTGTGGCAGGCACCGCAGTGGCCGAGCACCTCGACAAGGTAGGCTCCCCTGTTCCATGCGGCGGTCCGGCTCCGGTCAGGCGTGAAACTGCCGCTTTGGAGGTTCGCGAGCTTCCACAGCGCAACCGTCCAGCGCTGGTTGAATGGAAAAGGCAGAATGTTTCGCGGCCGCGGCTGGGAAATCGGCGGCTGCGCAAGGAGATAGGCCCGGATCGCAAGCACGTCCTCGCGGCTCATTGCGGCGAAGCTGTCATAGGGCATGGCGGGGTAGAGATCGGCTCCGTCGCGCCTGATACCTTTCTGGACGGCTCGCACGAACTCGTCCGCGGAATAGCGTCCGATGCCCGTTTCGAGATCTGGTGTGATGTTGGTCGAGTATACATCGCCGAAGGGCGTCGGCACGCGATAGCCTCCAGCGAAGGGGCGGCTCGGATTGGACGTGTGGCAGCCGATGCAGTCGGCCGCTCGCGTGAGATATTCACCCCTCTGGATTTCGCTCGCCCGCAGCTCGGTACAAACCGCCAACGATAACAAGACGAGTACGACCGACCGAGAAATGACGGCTGGAAATGGAATGCCCGTGGCAGGCCAAAGCGCGTACCGGCGGTGGATGGCCAATCTCCGCGTCTTTGGCGTCGTCACAATTCGCACCCGCTGAAGATCAGCCCTGCCACCACTTGCGCCAGCAAGATGAGCGTGAACAGCGCCCCGATGCCCACCGAAGTCCTGGCAAGGAACGCGCGCGTGCGCGCCTTCCGGGGCGGGATCGTACCATGTCCGCGGTCATGAACGGCGTGCCACGACAGCAGCGTGCCTGCCAGGGCGACAGCGGCGCCTATCAATGAGAACAAGGCAGTGGGACGAAAGCCGGCATGGCACTGCCAGGATGCAATGGAGTAATCGAGCTGCAGGGCTATTGCCCATGCAACTGGCCCGCTGACCAGGCCTGCCCAGGAAACGCCGGTACGGATCGCCTGCATCTCACATCCTCGGAGCCCAATAGATAACAAGATAGAGCACGACCCATGAGACGACGACGAAGTCCCAGTAGAACGCATTGTCCGAGACGTCGCTGAAGCGGCGGCCCGCCTTGCCTTTTTGCGTGAACATGAGAACCGCCAGGACGATCGTGTCGCCGACATCGGTAAGAAGATGCGTGGTATGCAGTCCAAGTAGGAACCACACGATCGATCCGTAAGCGTTCTGATCCCAGGAAATCCGCAGAGCCGGAAATTCCCAGATGCGAACGATCAGCGGAAGAATCCCGACGACCGACATGACGACCATGCCAAGGCGAACTTTCGCGAGGTCCTGGCGACGCGCCCAAAACTCGATCAGGTGGTTGGGCACGACGCTCGCAACCAGAATGATCAACACTGCCGTGCCCGGCAGCAAATCTGGCGCCGGCGCTCCGATGGGCCAATGCCGGGCCAGCACGGCCAAATAGAAGTAGGTGCCTATCGCCAAGGCAAAACCTGTTGCCTCGAGAGCAATGAAGGCAAGGGTTCCCCACCACATCGGGCTCGCCGACCCGAAATCATATGTGGGCAGGTGGCTGACGCCGGCGACGGGACGGTGCCTCATTCCTCGTCCTCCGGTTCGCCCTTCGGCCAGAACCAACAGATGAAGCCGATCGAAACCGGGATCGCTCCCCAGACCACCGCCCATGGCGTGTATATCGAACCGAGAAATGCACCGCCCACCGCAATGGCCGACAGAAGCGGCCAGATCGAGTTGTCAGCCGATGGCACCCTTAGTTGCGGCACCGCATCGGCGACCGTGCCGGCGAGCACCTCGCGTGCGTCGACACGCAGACCCTCGACCACGGGAAGCGTATCGGGCTCGGCCCAAAGCGGTTCGCGGTGAGTTACCACGGGCAGCCGCGAAAAATCGTAGGAGGGCGGCGGCGACGTCGTCGCCCATTCGAGCGTGCTCGCGCCCCAGGGATTGTCTCCGGCAATGCTGCCGTTGCGAAGGCTGAGCAGGAGGTTCAGGAAGAAAAGCGCAAAGCCGGCGAACACCACCAGTGAAGAGAGGCTGATGAAGAGGTTCATCTCGCCCCAGCCGCTCGCCGGCGGATACGTATAAACGCGGCGCGGCATGCCTTGCAGACCGAGAATATGCATGGGGAAGAAGGTGAGATTGAACCCGAGGAAGACGAGCCAGAAATTCCAGCGGCCGAGCCTCTCAGACAGCATGCGTCCGGTGATCTTGGGAAACCAGTAGTAAACGGCGCCTAGCAGGGGGAAGACGGCGCCCCCGACCAGCACATAGTGGAAATGGGCAACCACGAAATAGGTGTCGTGTACCTGCAGGTCGAGCGGCACCGAGGCGACCATGACCCCGGTCAGGCCGCCGATCACAAAGGTGAAGATGAAGCCGAGCACGAAAAGCATGGGCGTGGCGAAGATCGGCCGGCCGCCCCAGATCGTCGCAATCCAGCAGAAGATCTGAATGCCGCTCGGAATGGCGATCATCATCGAGGAAGCGGTAAAGAAGCTTTCGCCGAGCTGCGGCAGGCCGGTAGCGAACATGTGGTGCACCCACAGGCCGAAGGAAAGAAAACCGATCGCGATCAACGACAGGACGATCCCGAGATAGCCAAAGATCGGGCGGCGAACGAAGGTCGGCAGGATCGCGGAGACGAAGCCGGTCGCCGGAACGAAGATGATGTAGACCTCGGGATGGCCGAAGAACCAGAATAGATGCTGCCACAGCAGTGCATCGCCGCCTGCAGCGGGATCGAAGAATTTCGTGCCGACCAGGCGGTCCAGGATCAGCATTGTGCTCGAGACCATCACGGCCGGCATGGCGAACAGGATGACGAAAGCCGTGACGAGGACGGACCAGACATAGAGCGGGATGCGGTCAAGCGACATGCCGGGAGCACGTTGTTTGAACACTGTCGCGATGATCTCGACCGCTACCGCGAGCGCGGACACTTCAGTGTAGGTCACCATCTGCGCCCAAAAATCGGGGCGCTTGCCGATGCCATATTCGGGTCCGGCGAGCGGTACGTAGGAAAACCAGCCGGCATCCGCACCGGTTTCGAAGGCGAAGGCGATCCAGATCATCAGCCCGCCGGAAAGATAGACCCAGTAGCTGAATGCATTGAGCCGCGGAAAGGCGACATTGCGAGTGCCGATCATCAGCGGCACCAGGTAAATGGCGAAAGCTTCCATCACCGGTACGGCGAACAGAAACATCATCGTCGTGCCATGCATGGTGAACAGCTGGTTGTAGAGATCGGGGCCGATGTGGCCGGCCTCCGGCTGGGCAAGCTGGAAACGCATGGCGAGCGCTGATAGACCCGCAAGGGCGAGAAACAGGAAAGCCGTCACGATATAGCGCCGTCCGATCAGCTTGTGATCGACCGTGACCAGCCAGCCGTAGAAGCCTTTCGGCGTTCGCCAGGCATGCGCCAGAAAGGCGCGCAGTCTCACCTCTTCGAGGCCGGTGTCACGGATGCCTTTCAGGCCCTCCTGGGTATGCTCGGCCGGCTTTCCCCCAATGCCGCTCATTCGAGGCTTCCGAGATAGGCGACGACCGCGTTGAGATCGTCGGCGCTAAGGGCAATGCGCGGCATCTTGGCGCCGGGCTTTATCGACTGTGGATCGGCAATCCAGGCGGCGAGCGCGCCAGGGGTCATGGCCAGCGTATCCGCGGCCAGTGCACGTCGGCTGGCGAGATGCGTAAGATCAGGACCGACCGTTCCGCTGGCAGGCGTGCCTCTTATCGTATGGCAGAGCGCACAGCCGGTGGAAAGAAATGCCTGTTGGCCGCGGCGTTCTTCCTCGCCGCCAGGCGCGGATGCGACGGCGTTTTGCCTGGATTGCCATGCGTCGAACGCTTCGCGGCTTTCCGCGATGACGGTGATGGCCATATGGGCGTGCTGATAGCCGCAGAATTCGGCACACTGGCCACGATAGATGCCGGGCTTATCGGCGATGAGGGTAAGCTGGCTTGGCCGGCCCGGAATGAGATCGCGCTTACCGGCAAGGTTCGGCACCCAGAAGCTATGAATAACATCGAGCGAATCGAGTTCGACCTTGACCGGTTCGCCAACCGGGACATGGATTTCATTTGCCGTGACGATCGATTGCGAGGGATCATTACCGGCATACCGGACCTCCCACCACCATTGGTGCCCCGTGATCCGCACGGCAAGCGTTTCCGTTCCGCTCAGCGAAGCAATGGATTTGCCGGCGAAAAAACTCGCTATCGTCATCATGACGAGCACCAGAACGGTCAACGCAACGGCGCTGCCGACAGCGCGGGTAAATCGGCGCTCCTGATGTGAATCGATCTCAAGCGGCGAGCGCGTTGTCTCGGAGAGGCGGCGACGCAAAAGCGCTGCCGCCAAGACCAGCATGACAAGCAGCCACGTGGCCGCCGCGACTGCGCTGAAAGACCAGATCAGATCAAGGATTCTCCGGGCGTTCGCACCGTGTGCATGGAGGGCCGATTGCCGATCGCCGCATCCTGCCAATACCAACATCGACGCTGCGCTGACCCACCTCAAACGCGGTTGCGCAGCCTTTCCCGCAACAATGCCAGTCAGGATTTGCGTTGGACATGTAAAGGCAAGCGACATTTGCGGTCATGTCCGCCTGCGAGAGCGGGCCAACGGACTCATGCACCTCGCCATGAAGGATCCACCATCGTTGCCAAGGCCATAACGCAGCTGGCTGAAAAAGGATGCTTGGCAACACCGCCCGGTGAAAACCGACGTGAAGCGGTGCGGGTTAGACGATGCGCAACTCCTGGGGAGCCTGATGCCGCCGACTGCTCGTTTGAATCCAGAAAGCAACCAAGAGCAGTGCGGCTCCGCCATAGATCAGGCCAGCGGGAATCCACATGATCAAGCCTGCAAGTTGCTGGTCCTCGAGCGGGCTGAGCCCCCACAGATCCGAGCCGACGGCATTAGCCGGATACCACAGCTTTGGCGAGACGACGAGCAAAACCCCGAGCAGCCCGGTGTGGAGCGAGGTGAAGAAGAGATGCATCACCGCATTGCCGCAAGCGTGCTCGCGGCCAGGGCGAGGCAGCAGCACCCACCAGAACAATAGCCCGGTACCGAGGAAGCTCGCATGCTGGGCATAGTGCAGGAAACCCTGCTGGAGGGCAGCCTCGAACAGCGCCGGGACATGCCAGATCCATATCGCGGCTCCGTGCAGGACGGTCGCGACCACAGGGCGGCTGATGAACGCCCAGATCGCCCGAAGCGTATTTGCATGTCCGGCCGCTCCGAATATCTGGCGCAGCTGTACCGGCAGTGCCCACATCATCGCCGCTGTCGGGCGGGAGGCAACCAGCAGAGGCGCTGCGACCGCCATCAGCAATTCATGCTCGATCATGTGCGCCGCAAACACATGTTCGCCCAACGCATGGATCGGGCTTACAAGGGCGAACGCCAGGACGGCCCAGCCGGCAGCAAACTGGAAGGCCTGCCGTGATCGCAAGCGGCGTCCGCGTCCGCTCCGTCGCCACAGTCGGCTGGCGCCCGCTGTATAGAGCGACACGACTGCCAGGAGCGGCAATGTGATGGGAAGCGCCAGTGTCCAACCGGCTTGCGGGGCGCCGTTGCCATAGCAGATCGAGGTCGAAAAGAGCGCGTCGAAGCTCATGATCCGCATCCGTCAGCCGGAAGAGCACCGGAGCTCCGGTTCATCTGGAAAGATCCAGATTGAAGCCACTGAGGCGCTGTTCTCACCTCCGTGCCTCTAGGCGTCCATCATCGATTTCGCCGGCTCCCGGGCGATGTTTTCTTCTATGCGTTCGTGTCCCGGTGTCCGCGGCAGGGCCTGGCGGAAGTTCTTGGCGTAATCTGCCGGCATTTTGGGCGGCATCAGCGGCTCATACGCATCTACCAGCGCTTCGATCACGACAGGGCCTTCCGTGGCGAAAGCCTGGTCGAGAACCGTCTCGATCTGATCGGCCCGCTCGATGCGAAAACCCTTTGCGCCCATTGCTTCCGCCGCCATGGCAAAATCGATCGGCTGCAATTCGCAACCGAATTGCGGATTCCCCAGAAACATCATCTGCTCCCAGGCGATCTGATTGAGCATGTTGTTCTTGATCACCAGAACCTTCAGCGGGATCTTGTAGCGCACCGCCGTCGAGAATTCGCCGAGCTGCATGGCAAAGCCGCCATCGCCGACGATGGCGGCAATCGGTCGACCGGGAAACGCGATGCCGGCAGCGATGGCGTAGGCG
>NZ_RZRK01000270.1:0-7307 GCF_003997835.1 Mesorhizobium sp. M7A.F.Ca.CA.004.12.1.1 | reverse complement strand
TTGCGGAAGAGGTCGGTGACGAACTTGTATTCGAAACCGCCCTTGGAGGTGATCTTCCAGCGATAGCCCTGGCCGGCGATCAGCTCGAAATCCTTCTGATTGACGGCGTAAGTGGAATCGGCCGAACCGATAATCAGTTCCGGCAGGTTCTTGCTGGCACGCGACGGTTTTGGTGTTGCGTCGTCGGCGCTTGCTCCGGTCGGAGCAAGGACGAATCCGGCGAGCGCGGCGAAGAAAAACCTGCGGAAAAGTTTCATGTCTTGAGCCTCCCGATGATCAATGTCTGCTATTTGGGCGAAATGACCACACCCCAGGGCTGCTGGCCCACGGTGAGCGATTGGACCGGCTCGTCGGTGGCCGTGTCGATGAAGGTGATATCGTTGGAATTGCCATTCGTGGTGATCAGCGTTTTCTGGTCGGGCGTGAAGGCCAGATGCCAGACACGCTGGCCGACGAGGATGTATTTCTCCACCTCGTAGGTGTCGGTATTGATCACCGCGACATGGTTCGCCGGGCCGAGCGCGACATAGGCTTTCTTGCCATCGGCGGTGATGGCGATGCCTACCGGCTGGATGGTTTCGGCCCGCAGTCCCTGAATCGCGAACTGGATCTTCTTCACCACTTCGCGTTTGGCGTTGTCGATGACGCTGACAGTGCCACCGACCTCGGCGCTGACCCAGACCTGCGAGCCGTCGGGCTTGAAGTCGGCGAAGCGCGGGCGCGTGTCGACCAGCACGTTGTCGGTCACCTCATGCGTGCTGGTGTCGATGAAATGCGCCATGCTGGTGGTTTCCGAGGTGTTGACCATGGTCTTGCCATCGGGGCTGACACCCATGCCTTCCGGTTCCACGCCGACCGGAATCTCGGCCAGGACCTGCTTGCTTTCGACGTCGATGGCGGTGACGAGATTATCGTCCTCATTGGCGACATAAAGCGTCTTGCCGTCCGGCGAGAGCACGAACAATTCGGGATCGGGGCCGGATGGCAGCGTACCGACGATTTCAAGCGTCGCGGTATCGATGATCTGGACCGTATCGTCATCGCTGGCGCATAGGTAGACGAACTTGCCGTCATGCGAGATGGTGATGCCGCGAGGTCTCTGGCCGACTTCAACTGTCTTCACCACCTGCATCGTCGCCGTGTCGACGACGGTCATCGTGTTGTCCTTCTCGTTGGAAACGTAGGCCGTATAGGCCGATGCCGGACTGGCCGTCAGGCCGGCCGCGAGAATGGCGAATGCGCAAGCTCGTTTCTGCACGCAAATTCCTCCCGATTGACTCTACTTGAGAGCGCATTTCGTTTCCGGCTGATCGACACCGAGCGTGTCGAGTTCGGAGACTTGGTGAAGATAGCCCTCTTGTGGCGATGTCGAGACGACGGACTTGGTATCGCCAAGCAAGATCGGCTGGCGAAGCTGGAGGTTCCATTTGCGGAAGGTCAGCTTCTGCCCCTTGAAAGCAGCAACCGAAAAGTCGTCCGAGCGCATGTAGTCGCTGATCTTTTTCGCATCGTCGCCCTTGGTGCGCGTGGTGGCCTCGCCGACGGCACGCACCGCCGTCCAGGCCGACATGTCCTTTGAAAGCATCC
The DNA here is from genome assembly GCF_003997835.1 of Mesorhizobium sp. M7A.F.Ca.CA.004.12.1.1. NCBI lineage: Bacteria > Pseudomonadati > Pseudomonadota > Alphaproteobacteria > Hyphomicrobiales > Phyllobacteriaceae > Mesorhizobium > Mesorhizobium sp. M7A.F.Ca.CA.004.12.1.1. The sequence continues at coordinate 5,720 of NZ_RZRK01000270.1, read as the reverse complement.
GCCGGCTCGCCGTCTTCAAGAAGCGGCTCTGCATCTGGATGCCGCCCCATTGTTCGCTGGCGGGATGCCATGACGATGCAACCAGACCGGCCGTGCCGGCGACCAGCCGCGGCGTCCAGGTGCGATAGGGCACGTAGGTCCCGAAAACCTCGCTTTCGTCCGCGACAAGCACCACGTCATGCTCCGGGAGATCTTGCGTGAACACGGAAATCTGCTGCTGTATCTGCGTGGCGCCGGTGTCGGTGCGCCTGGCTGTGCCGGTATCCTTGAATTCCTTCTCGGCGACGATCTGGCCGCCGAAGCGGGTTGCCGCGCGGCGCAACGCATCGGCGTAGAGACGATCCTGCTCATGCGATCCATACAGCAGCACCCAATTCGGCCACTTCTTCACCATGAGATACTGCGCCAGCGCATCGGCCAGCATGCTGCGCGTCGGCGCGACATGGAAAACGTTGACGCGGCAGTCCTCCTCGCGAAGGCTGTCGTCGGTGGCGCCGACGTTGAAGATCAGCACGCCTTTGTCGCGGGCGATGTCGGCGATCGACAGCAATTGTTTGGCTGAAAGATCGGCGACCACATAGCGGTCGCCCTTGGCGATCATGCCTTCGAATGCCTGAACCGCGTCGCCGTCGGGCTTGATCTCGGTCACGTCGAGGCTGAATTTCTGGTTGGTGAACTTTCCGGTCGTATTGTTGTCGCCGATCGCAACCTCGGCGCCGGCGACACCTTCGTCACGTGGCGGCAGGTCGAGCATGGAAAGCGTCAATTGCGGTGCGTAGGCCCGCAAATAGCCTATCTTGATTTCGGTTGTCTTTTTTTCCGGCTTCGCCACCGTTTCCTGGCCTGTCGCGTCGGAAACGTTGACGGTCAGGGAAAAAAAGCACAAAAAGGCAGCGAGAGTGCCTGGCACCGCGCTCGTCATCGATAGTAATTACCCATTCTTGCGCAAAGGTTCGACGGTTGCCGGACCCGCGCCAAGTCAAGGTGCCCATGATCAACTTAGCCGACCCGCAAAATTTATCAAACCCTATCGAAAGACTTTTCGCGCCTGCCAGAACGGTGCGGAAGGTCGCCGGCGTCGATTCGCATGGCAACACCGGCGAGACGTGGCGCAGGGGGATCGACTGCCTCTATAAAAACGTCTTGTCCTCCAAACTGGAGAAACTGTTCAAGTGACCAGAATGCTGGCAAGCGTCACCGGCATCGAAGAGGCGGAGATCGCTCTTTCTGGAGGTGTCGACATCGTCGACCTGAAGGACCCGAAGGCGGGAGCTCTGGGCGCGGTGTCCACGGAAACCATGCGCCGAACGATTTCGTTCATCGCTGGTCGGGCTCCGGTCAGCGCGGTCTGCGGCGACCTGCCGATGGAACCCGAAACGATCCGCATCAAGGCCGAAGAGATCGCGGCGACCGGCGTCGACTATGTGAAGATCGGGTGTTTCCCTTCGGCGAATATCTCTGCCTGCGCACAGGCGCTCGAACCGCTCGCCGCACGAACGAAGCTGATTGCCGTGCTGTTTGCCGATCTGGCGCCGGACTTCGAGCTTCTGCCGATATTCGCCAGGCATCGCTTCCATGGCGTGATGGTCGATACCGCGCAAAAGGGGAAGGGCCGGCTGCTCGATCATCTGCCGCCGGAGCGTATTCCGGGATTCGTCGACCGAACGAAATCGCTCGGTCTGATGGTCGGCCTGAGTGGATCGCTGGAAGCTCCGGATATTCCGCGCCTATTGCCTTTCGCTCCCGATTTTCTCGGCTTTCGGGGGGCGCTGTGTGGCCATTCCGGTCGCACGAGTTCGATCAGCGCCGAGGCGGTCTCGCAGATTCGAGAGTTGATCCCGGCGGAATCCGGGACCGGCGGTCAATCGAGTATCGACTATCGCCTGTTGGCGGCGAGAGGCTATTCGCCGGACACCGACCCGACATTGGGCACGGACAGGATTTTTGTGCGGGATTTTGTTCTGCCGGTCCAGATCGGTGCCTACAGCTTCGAGCATGGCCATACTCAAAAAGTGCGCTTTGATGTGGCCGCCGACGTGCTGCAAATCACCGACCATCCCGAGGACATGCGCCATGTGTTCTCTTATGACATCATCATGGACGGCATTCGCACCATCGTCGCGCGGGGACATATCCAGCTCAGCGAGGCTTTGGCCGAGCAGGTGGCAGCGCACGTCCTGGAGAACCAGCGTGTCGTGCGTGTCACGGTAAGGGTGGAGAAGCTCGAGCTCGGCCCTGGCGGCGTCGGCGTCGAGATCGAACGCAAGCGCCAATCGGCGGGACGCGGCGCTGCCTCCGGCACTGCCGGCCGAAAAGACCGGAGCGTTGTTTTCCGGCCGCGCCAGGAACGCCCCGAAATGCTCCGACGGGCCATCGTCCAGCTTGGCGGCAGCACCGCCCATGCGGCGGAGATGAAGAGCTGGATCGCAGCGCTGGCGGGTTCCAGGCTGCCGATCGTCATCGTGCCCGGCGGCGGCCTCTTTGCCGACCATGTGCGCGAGACGCAGACACGCATGGATTTTTCCGACGCCGCCGCGCATGCCATGGCGATCCTGGCCATGGAGCAGTTCGGCCATGTCATCCTCGACCGGGACGAAAGACTGACGCCGGCACGGTCGCTGGACGAGATCGGGCGAGCGTTGGAGGCGGGCAAGGTTCCGGTGTGGCTGCCGTCGTCACTGGCACTGCCGGCGCTGGATGTTCCGGCCTCGTGGGACATTACCTCCGATTCTCTGGCCGCCTGGCTTGCCGGCAAGCTTGGCGCAAACGCGCTGTTGCTTATCAAGCAGACCGGTGCATTCTTCGATGGCGATACCGCTGACAGCCTGAGGACCCGAGGCATTGTCGACCCCGGCTTTGCCGCCATGCTGCCCGACGGCGTCGATTTCCATCTCGCCGGTCCGAAGGATGCTGCCGAGGCCGGCGCGATGCTCGCGTTGGGCAAGCTGCCCGGCACCAGGATCGTGGCTTCAACAGGGTCGTCGGCAAAGAAGGCGGGATAGCCGATGGTGAAGCTGCATGTGCCGCGCTGGGCATGGGTTTTGACGGGTTCCGGGCATTTCTTTACGGAGAGCTTCGCACTTGTTCGCCAACTCGAACATTGCGATGTCTTCGTGTCGAAGGCTGCCAACGAAGTGTTGCGCATGTACAAGCTTAAACTTGATTTCCCGGAGACGACGCGCGTGCTGCACGACAAGACCGCGAGTGCGATCCCTGTCGGCGAATTCTACCACGGTGTCTATCACACGGTCGTGGTGGCGCCGGCCACGTCCAACACGGTCGCCAAATGCGTGCATGGCATTTCCGACACGCTCGCCACCAATGTCTTTGCCCAAGCCGGAAAGTGCCGTGTGCCAGCCATCGTCTTTGCTTGCGACACCGCGCCGGAACTCGAGACCCAGGCACCGCACGGGCTGGTCAAGGTCTATCCGCGCAGGATCGACCTGGAAAATACCAAGCAGTTGAAGAGTTTTGAGCGGACCCAGGTGGTCGAATCGCTCGCTGATCTCGAAGCCTCGCTCACACGGCGCCGGGCCGAACTCGCAAGCGATGGCTGAGCGGCTGGTTTTTCTTACCGGCCATCTGGCCAAGGCGCGGCTGAAACGGCTGCTGGCCGGGCTGGGCAGTACCGAATTCGCGTGGGAAATCGTCGACGTCGGCGTCAAGGTCGCCGCGCTGATGAGCGAGGACATTGTGAAGCGTCGGCTCACTCTGACAGGAGACGTCGACCGCGTCGTCCTGCCCGGACGCTATCGGGGCAACATCGAGCACCTGTCGGAGCATTTCGGCGTGCCCTTTGTGCGCGGCCCCGACGAGATCGCTGACCTGCCGGCCTTCCTTGGCCGGGCGGGCAAACCGCCGGATCTGACGCGTCACGATATGCGCATCTTCGCCGAGATCGTCGATGCGCCGATGCTGTCGGTCGAGGCGCTGATGGCGAGGGCCTCGATGTTGGCCGCGGCCGGCGCCGATGTCATCGATCTGGGCTGCCTGCCGGAGACGCCGTTTCCATTGCTGCCGGAGGCTGTGCGAGCGCTCAAGGCACGGGGATTTATGGTCAGCGTCGATTCGGCCAGCGTGGACGAACTGACGATCGGGGCACGCGCCGGCGCGGACTATCTTCTCAGCCTCGATGAGAACACGCTGCCGTTGATCTTCGACCATAGGGCTACGGCAGTGTTGATACCGTCCACGCCCGGCGATCTGGATTCGCTCGGCCGGGCCATCGAAGCCGCTCAAAAGGCCGGCGTTGCCTTCATTGCCGATCCCGTGCTCGACCCGATCCATTTCGGCTTCGCCGTTTCACTCGGGCGCTTCATCGAGGCGCGGCGCCGCTGGCCGGACGCCGAATTGCTGATGGGTACCGGCAATCTCACCGAATTGACCGACGCGGACAGTTCCGGTGTTACGGCCGTTCTAGCGGGACTCTGCTCGGAACTCCGGATCCGAAACGTGCTGGCGGTGCATGTCAGCCCACACACGGTGCGGACGATCGAGGAGCACGATATCGCCCGCCGCGTCATGTTGGCTGCTTGCACGGACGGCGCGTTGCCGCGCGGCTATCACCCAGGCCTGTTGCAGGTCCACGATCGCAAGCCTTTCACAGCCTCAACCGACGATATCGAGGCATTGGCGGCCCAGGTCCGCGACGCCAACTTCCGGATCGCGGTAGCGGAGGACGGCATCCATGTTTTCAATAGCAAAGGGCATGCGGTTGCCACGGATGCGTTCGAACTTTTTGCCGGGCTGGACGTCAACGCCGATGGCGCACACGCTTTTTACCTCGGCGCGGAACTGATGAAAGCGGAGATCGCGTGGCGCCTCGGCAAGCGTTATGTGCAGGACGAACCGCTCGCATGGGGCGTTGCCGCGCCGGCTCCTGAAACCGACCGTACCCGTCTTGCCGAGCCGGGCCAGACGCTCCGCGCAAGGAAAGAGCGCTAGACCATGCCCTACATTCGCGAATCGATCATCACGACGGTCAACAAGGCAGGCAACGTCCACATCGCGCCGATCGGCATCATTGCCGAGAATGACGGCTGGGTGATTGCACCGTTCCGGCCGTCGGTCACGCTCGACAATCTCGCCGAAGTGCCATTCGCCATCGCCAATTATACCGACGACGTGCGTGTCTTTGCCGGCTGCCTGACAGGCCGCAAGCATTGGCCAACCGTTCCGGTTGACGGGTTTCCGGTGCCGAGGCTCGAGGCGGCGCTGGCGTATTCGGGTCTCGAAGTCCAGGCGGTCGATGACAATGGCGTGCGCCCCCGCCATTTCTGCCGCGTGGTGCGGGAGGAAGCGCTCGCGCCGTTCACCGGCCTCAACCGAGCCAAGGCGGCAGTGCTTGAGCTGGCCATCCTGGTCAGCCGGCTCGGCATGCTGCCGCGCGATAAGATCGAGGCGGAAATCGCCTACCTTTCGATTGCCATCGAAAAGACCGCAGGCGAGGGCGAAAAGGAGGCCTGGGGCTGGCTGATGCAGCGTGTCAGCGATCACTTGACCGCCAAAGGTTCCGGTAGCGAGGACGCGCGGGGTTAGGCCGAGCGCCGCACCCTGCTTACAACGGATATCCCGCCAAAAGCGCTATCGCGGACGCGGGGGCCGCGCTGCTCGCTTGCCCGCGAACGGTGTCATCGGCGGGGATGATGTCGGCGAAATCGACGTAGCTGCGTTCCATGCGTTCGGCCAGTCGCCTGATCTGCCAGCGACCGATTCCGGCG
>NZ_RZRK01000026.1:1349-16729 GCF_003997835.1 Mesorhizobium sp. M7A.F.Ca.CA.004.12.1.1 | reverse complement strand
ATATAGCAAGGCGCGGCGTGTCGAAGTGGATGGGTTCATGATCGGAGCGTAACAGAATATCGGCCGATCGGGGACCCGACGCGTGCCCACCCTTGATCAGCAGGGCCTGAGGGCCGACGGCCTGCAGTCTTTGTCCTTGTTGGAGCGCACCGTCCTCATCCGAAGCCGGTTCGGAACCAGTAAGGAGCGCCAGTTCAGGAAGGTTGGGCGTGACAATGCAGCAAAGCGGCATCAAATCGCGCTTCATGGCAGCGATAGCGCCTGCTTCCAGAAGTGCGCGGCCTGAGGTGGAGGCCAGCACAGGGTCGAGTACTGCCGGCACTTGCGGAAATTTGCGCAGCACTGCGGCAACGGCAACAATGATCTTGGCAGTCGCCAGCATGCCGATCTTGATTGTGGCTACGTCGTTGGCCTGTAGCGCGGCACACATCTGATTGGCCACCATGCTGGGTGGCGAATGATGGATTTCGATCACGGCGTCGTGCGTTTGCACCGTTAGCGCTGTGACGGCGAGACAGGTGCGCACGCCAACGGCAGAGATCGTCTCGATGTCGCGTGCTATTCCAGCACCCCCGCTGGAATCTGATCCGCCAACGACAAGCACATGCGGTTCTCGTCTCATCGCCATCGGTCCGTCTTTTCGATCCATTCTCGCGTGCGCGCTTCGGGGTCGAAGCTCAACGTGATGTCCGTGACCACTGCGGCGCTGTTGGCGCCGGCCTCAAAGACGCCGTCGAGGCGGTCGGGGTTGAGGCCGCCGATGGCGACCAATGGGATCGGCGCCACCCGCCGCTTCCACTCGCTGATCCGCTCTAGCCCTTGCGGTGCCCACTTCATTTTCTTCAAAGTGGTGGGATAGATCGGACCGAGCGCGACATAGTCGGGCTCGGCAAACATGGCCGTTTCCAGCTCGACATGATCATGCGTGCTCAATCCGAGCCTGACGCCCGCTGCCCGTATCCTCGAGAGGTCGGCCGTTTGCAAATCCTCCTGGCCCAGATGCACGAAATCGCAGCCTTCCTCGATTGCCAGGCGCCAATAATCATTGATGATGAGCTGGCTTTTGTGTTGGACACACCAGGCCTTCGACTTGCGGATCTCCGCGCGCAGCCCGGTTTCATCCATGGTTTTGATGCGAAGCTGAATCAGCTTGACGCCGAGCGGCGCCAACCTTTCGATCCAGGCGGCGCTGTCGACGATCAGGTAGAAGGGATCGAGCTTCATGAAAAAACGGCCCTGCCGACCATCGGTGTCGATGGCACGGCGACGTCGCGCGGTTCGAGCATTCCCGAACTGAACGCCTCACGACCGGCGTCGACCGCCTTACCGAAAGCACGCGCCATGCCGACCGGATCTGCCGCCTTGGCGACCGCTGTGTTCAGGAGCACGGCGTCAAAGCCGAGTTCCATGACGGTGGCCGCGTGCGACGGCCGTCCGAGCCCCGCATCCACAATCAGCGGGACGCCAGGGAAATATCCGCGCATCGAGCGCAGCGCCGTCATGTTGACCGGTCCCAAGGCGGAACCGATCGGTGCGCACCACGGCATCAGGACCTTGCAGCCCGCTTCCAGCAGCCGCTCGGCGACAACGAGATCGTCGGTGGTATAGGGGAATACCGCAAAGCCGTCCTCGCACAGGATGCGGGCGGCTTCAACCAGACCGAACACATCCGGCTGTAGCGTGTCGTGATTGCCGATCACTTCGAGCTTGATCCAGTTGGTGCCGAAGACCTCGCGCGCCATTTTCGCGGTGGTGACGGCTTCCTTGACGGAGAGGCAGCCGGCGGTATTGGGCAGGGTTCTGGCGCCCAGCGAGCGGATCAACGACCAGAATTGTTCGCCGGCCCTACCGCCCGCCATCTCACGCCGCAACGAGACGGTCACCACCGACGTGCCCGATGCCTTGACTGCATCGGCAAGGATGGCCGGCGAAGGATACTGAGCCGTGCCGAGAAGCAGGCGCGACGAAAGCTCGGTTCCATAAAGCTCCAACATGCTAGCCGCCCTGCATGGGCGAGAGGATTTCGATCCGGTCGCCGTCGCTCAACTGGAACTCCGCGCGGTTGGCTTTGTGCACGAGGTCGCTGTTGACGGCGGTGGCGAGCCAATCGCCCTCATAGTCGAGCGCGGCAAGCAACTCGGCCAGCGTGGTGGCGGCAATCTCACGCGCCTCGCCGTTGACCATCAGTTTCATGAGCATGCTCCTTGGTTCTGTCTTGACTGAAAACCAGGTCGGCAGCCTGGCGCGCCATGGCGGGGGCGAGGAGAAAACCGTGACGATAAAGACCGTTGATCGCGATGATCTCACCGTCTGTTTCGACGCGTGGCAAATTGTCGGGAAATGCCGGACGGACACCCACACCGGTTTCAACGATCTCGGCCTCACCAAAGGCCGGATGGAGGGCATGGGCGGCGCCCAGCAGCTCCATCATGGAACGCGCCGTCACCGGTCCGGCGCTCTGGCTTTCAATCATCGTCGCTCCGATCATGAAACGGTGATCGGTGCGCGGCACGGCATAAAGCGGAAAGCGTGGATGAAGCAAACGGACCGGCCGCGACAGCGAGACATCAGGCGTGCGAAGGATCAGCATTTCGCCGCGAACACCGCGCAGCCTGTCATCGGCCGCTGCCATTCCCATGCAGTCTATCTGACGGGCGAATCCCGAAACAGGCCGGGCGTCGCAGCCGAAGTGGAATTTGACACCCATGGTCGCAAGCTTGTCATGAAGTGCCGCCATCGCCGGGCGTGGGTCGAGGTGAGCCTCGTCGGGGAAGAGCAATCCACGCCGGAAGCGGCCGGCGAGGTCGGGTTCCAGGAGCGCAATTTCGTTTTCATCGACGCGCCGATGCCCTGACGTGCGACTGGCGAACCGGTCAAGCTCACCGGCATCACGCGGCGCGGCCACGACCAATGTCCCGGCCCGTGTCACCTGACCCGACAGCACCGCATCCCACCAGTCGGCAGCATCGCGTCCGAGATCCAGCACCGGCTGCTCCGCGCTTTCGCGCTCGCACCATGGCGCCAGCATGCCGCCGGCGAACCACGACGCGTTGCCACCAAGGCCATGCCGCATCTCGGCGACGGTGACCGTCGCGCCGCGGGCGGCGAGTTCGAAAGCGACGGTGAGGCCGGCAACGCCGGCCCCTTTGACGAGCACCCTCATGATGGTTTGGGAGCCTCTGGCACGACCGGTACGCCAGTCTCGTCCGCCTGCATGTAGAGATCGCCGCCCTCCCGGTATTTTGCCGCCATTGCCGCCATGCCTTCCTTCTGGGCCTCGGCACGGATGTCGTGGGAAATGCGCATGGAGCAGAATTTCGGCCCGCACATCGAACAAAAATGTGCCAGCTTGTGCGCCTCCTTGGGCAAGGTCTGGTCGTGGAAGGACCGTGCGGTTTCGGGGTCGAGCGACAGGTTGAACTGGTCCTCCCAGCGGAACTCGAAGCGCGCGCGCGAAAGGGCATCATCCCTGGTTTTCGCTGCCGGATGGCCCTTCGCCAGATCGGCTGCATGGGCGGCTATCTTGTAGGTGATCACGCCAATCTTGACGTCGTTGCGGTCGGGAAGGCCGAGATGCTCTTTCGGCGTGACGTAGCAAAGCATTGCGGTGCCGAACCAGCCTATCATGGCGGCACCTATCCCTGAGGTGATGTGGTCATAGCCCGGCGCGATGTCGGTCGTCAGCGGCCCCAACGTGTAGAACGGCGCCTCACCGCACACTGCGAGCTGCTTGTCCATGTTCTGCTTGATCTTGTGCATGGGGACATGGCCCGGGCCTTCGATCATCACCTGGCAGTCCTTTGCCCAGGCAATCTTGGTGAGTTCTCCAAGTGTTTCCAGTTCGGCGAATTGCGCCGCGTCGTTCGCATCGGCGATTGAACCGGGACGAAGGCCGTCGCCGAGCGAGAAGGAGACGTCATAGGCTCTGGCGATGTCGCAGATCTCCTCGAAATGCTCGTAGAGGAAGCTCTCCCGGTGATGGTGCAGGCACCATTTGGCCATGATCGAGCCGCCGCGCGAGACGATGCCCGTGACCCGGTCGACGGTCAGCGGGATGTAGTGCAGCCGCACGCCGGCGTGGATGGTGAAATAGTCGACGCCTTGCTCGGCCTGCTCGATCAGCGTGTCGCGGTAGACCTCCCAGTTCAGATCCTCGGCGATGCCGTTGACCTTTTCCAGCGCCTGATAGAGCGGCACCGTACCGATCGGCACCGGCGCATTGCGCACGATCCAGTCGCGGATGTTGTGGATGTTGCGGCCGGTCGACAGGTCCATCACCGTGTCCGCGCCCCAGCGGATAGCCCAGACCATTTTTTCGACCTCTTCGGCCATCGACGATGTGACAGCCGAGTTACCGATGTTGGCGTTGATCTTGACCAGAAAATTGCGACCGATGATCATCGGCTCGCTCTCGGGATGATTGATGTTGGCGGGAATGATTGCGCGCCCGCGCGCCACCTCGTCGCGCACGAATTCGGGTGTGACGAAATCTGGGATCGCCGCGCCGAAGGCTTCGCCGTCGCGTTGCAGCTTGCCGCGCATCACCTCGCGGCCGAGATTCTCGCGGATGGCTACGAACTCCATTTCTGGCGTGATGATGCCGGCGCGCGCATAGGCAAGTTGGGTCACCGCCTTGCCCTGCTTGGCCTTGAGCGGCCGATTGCGTATCGGAAATTCCGGTGTCAGGCGCTCGCCGGTGGCGAATCCATTGTCTTCCGGCCGGACGTGGCGGCCGTCATAGGCTTCGACATCGCCACGCGCCGTGACCCATTCGTGGCGAAGCCGGGCAAGGCCTTTTTCGATGCTGGTTTCGACTGATGGATCGGTGTAGGGGCCGGACGGATCGTAGACGGTGACGGGCGGTTCGCCGGCCGTCGGATGGACGGAAATCTCGCGCATCGGCACCCTGATCTGCGGGTAGAGGACGCCGGGCTTGTGGATTTTCCGCGAGGCGGGCAGTGGTCCCGTCGATACGGCGGGGGTGAGGGCATTCATCGTGAGGCTCCTTTGCTCATGCATTGGAGACCCAGTTCTGTGCCGGAAGGATGAAAAGACGCTTCTGTAGACCTGCTGCAACAGGACCTCGGGCGTAAACTCCCGCAAAGCGCTTGCACCGTCCCTACGCCAGTATGAACTGGATCAGGTTCAACGGGTCACTGCGCCGCGAAAGCCAGCAGTATCTCAGCCCCTTGCCGGGACTCCCCTGGTGAATGCCTTAGGTTGAACGGGCTGACGCTATCTTGTCAAGCGCATTCGGGCGCCTTCGGCCGGTGGCGACGACCGGCGGCCAGCCGGGCGGAGAGCTCGCGCATGCATCGGGGACAAGTCACGCCCCGTAGACCGGGGCTGAATGGCCAAAGCCTCATTCGCTTCGTGAAGGATGGAGAAACTGTATTGGCCATGTGCGCGTATCGACCAAGTAGCTCAGGCGGTCACGGATGTGGTTATTCTGGTCGAAGGTGACGAACGGCCTTGGGGGTCACCTCCTTTAGGATTCAGAGGTTGGAAGACGGCTTCTCGCGATCACGGCCATCAGGAAATACCTGTCTTCGGCTCAACCTCGACATGGCGTCCGATCGACCGCAGATATACAGCTATCTCGTTCATGAGATGATCGCGTTCGCCGTAGATTTCAGCAATCCTACGCAGCTGTGGCTCGACGGCCCTCCGTTGCGCTGGCGTGAAATCAGCATCGCCAAAGACGTATCCCAAGTTGCCAATCGCGCAAATTTTGCAGCCGGCGTCCACAACTGCTTGTACGAATGCCGGAATGTCTTTTTCTTGCATGGTCTTCATGTCGAACCTCTCGTGAATGGCGTGCTTGCGCCCCAATCTGCCTTTTCAGCGTGTCCTCTGGGCGGCGCAAGCCCTGAGCGTGACTGTGCACGGGCAACCTCGACTATCCCATCTGCCACGCTCTTTAGAATCGGTGGGGTCTGGTGATCGCAGGCTGGGCCACTCAAAAGCCTGCAAGAAGAAAGTCATGGCGACCATTGCTCAAGATCGCAAGGGTGCGTGCAAGACCTTCCGTTGGCAGTCATGCACGCTCGCTCAGAGATAGTCCGGCCGCGGAAATTCTCCCTTATTCGTAAGAAAGCTCATTGAGCAACTGGGCATTGAGCAACTGGGTCTCACGTCACGGGTCTCGTGTGCTTCACAGCCGAAAAATAGCCGCCGTGGCAATTCTCGAAAAGTGCAGGCTACCTCGTTAAGGACACTGCGGATGATCGTTCGCGCTTGGCAAAAGCGAACGGATTAGTCTATGGCTCTCGGCAGGGGGGCGAGTTATGCGGCGGGTGCGAATCCTTCAAGTAGGCGATATTCACTATCCGGACTGGCATCCTTCCTCTAGCAACATCGATGCCAAGGATAGCAAGTTCGCTCCGAAAATAACGCAGAAGCTACGCGCGTCTTCGCTGCGTGCCGTCTTGACGAAACTTCGGCGGCTGACGACTTCGAAGCCCTTGGATTCGATCGCCTTCATGGGGGATTTCACGAGCCGTGGCGACAAGACCTTCATTGCTTCGGCATTCCAGCATTTCACGTTGCTCTGCCGCGCACAGGGACGCAGTTCAAAGGCGCTTCCGTTGATATTCGTACCGGGAAATCACGATGTGAACCGTGATGACGCGCGCGAACTTGGACCGACTGAGAAATTCAGCGAAATGGCGAGTTTAGCCGCCCGCTTGGGTTGGCAGACCGTTCCCGTGGACCAACCCGTGCACTTCAGACTTCCGACAGGATCCGCAGGCGCAAACTTCATCCTCGTCAACACAGCGATAGGCAGTTGGGAGCTTCAAAACCTTCCCGCGTTCCTTCGTGATCGTCTCGAGGCACTCAGTCCTTCTACAGAGCCTGTAGATCTCGGCTCGCCGGACATCTCGGGACATTCGCCCGCGACACCTCCCAGCGATCCAGACAAGGAGGCGTCCGACGACGAGTATTACGGTCAGATGGACACGCCATACATCTCGCGTGAGATGCTTGCAGGCCTACAGGAATTGCTCCAGCAGCCCGACATGCGTTACGGCATCATAATCGGCCATCACAATCTGCTGCCACAAAAGACTCCGCGCATTACGCCATACGCGGAGATGCTCAACAGCGGATTTGTCAGAACTCAGCTGCTGCAGGGCAACAAGCCTATCGTCTACCTGCATGGACACATACATGCTGATCCGGTCGAGATCGTCAACGATCCAAGGTTTCCGGACGGCAAATTGATCTGCATCTCAGCACCAGAGATACAGTCAGGTTTCAATGAGCTCGTCTTCTTCACGACCGATCAGGGAGAGCTCGTCGGCATCCGACTTATACCCTACCGCACCAATGTCGCCGACGGGACGGTCATGGAAGGCGAACATTGCTTTATTTCGACCATGTCCAACGGCAAGGCCTTTCTGAACAACGACACGTTTGACCTGCTGCGCCGACTGCGCGACCATGCCACCAGGCGCGGGAATGGGTTACTCTTCTGGGACGAGATCACTGAGATTGCTGCCTCCGCCGAGCTCGGGCTAGATCTGGAAGACTCTCTTCTGATGCTCCAAGCGGCGCGCTTCATCGAGATAGACGGCCTCACCAAGGCAAACTCGGCTTGGCGCATTAAGGTAAGGGACGAATAGCGATGGAGAATCCGTTCGGCCCCAACAGGATCGAGTACGAAAGCCGCCCGATACTGTGGTTCAGTCAGAAGTCGGCGTTGATTTCTGCCGCCGCCAAGCCGGTCTTCGTCGCAGGGACGAGAGGCAGCGGCAAGACCAGCATTCTTCGCTCGCTTTCCACAGTCCATATTCTTGAAGACAAAAGTCTCTCGGACCAAGTCGGCAAGCTCGCTTGGTATGGCGTCTTCTTCCAGCTCAATGAGACATTCTCGCCCCTAATCGACAACGCCGTTCTGAACCTCATTCCGGAGCGGATACGCTTCGACACGGCCGCCGTGATCCCGCGGCAATTCGTAATCTTCTCTCACTATCTGGAGCTGAAGATAGTCGAACGCCTGCTCGAGAGCATCGGCCAGCTCAGACGCGACGGCCACTTGAAATACCGGGCCTCCGAAGATAGGGACGTCGCCCTGGCACTGCATCGCGAAGTGCTGCACTTCATACCCCAACCTGCCCGTCTCGACTTCTTCAGCATCGATGAGCTGCGGGGTGGGATAACCCGGTACGTCGACGAATGCTTCAACGCGTTCTTCTTTGCCGCCGATGCCGGAGCGACCGGCTTCAGAGCAACAGACCCTGGCGCGATCATTAACAAGGTCGCGACCGCGATCACTCCACTTTTAAATGGCCCATCTTTCGCCGGTGACAGGGCGCCCTTCTTCAAGATACTGATTGACGACTGTGAAGCACTGACACCGCTCCAACAGCAGTTCCTGAACACCTTGGTGAGAAAGACGCGCGGCAACGTGAAATGGGTCCTCGCCTACATCGGCGGCCTCTACGACACGATCCGGACGATCATACCCGGCCAGTCGCTCTCGAATGCTGACCGGGACGTCGAGAATCTTGATTCAGTCGATCCGAGGGAGTTCGCCACGCTGTGCGAGAACGTGTCGTCGCTTCGGCTGTACTATGCGCTTCCTGACCATCTGCGGAGTGATCTCGAGCGCAACGATGCGCTCAGCGCGTTTTCGCTCAAAAACCGGCTGGGGCGGCTTTCCGTCAATGACATCATCGAGCGGGTTATCATATCGGGTCATTCCGAGGGCAGAGAAGAGCTTGTGGCACTTGCTGATGCAGCACGTGAATTCCTCTCCGTGAATTTGAGGACGGCGGATCAGCAGCAATTCCTTCTTGATCGAAAAGCGCGCCCTTATGCCGAAGGGCTGGCGCTCGCGCTCATGAACCCGGAAATTAAGCGCCGGCCCATGAGCAAGGCGGATGCTTCAAATCTGAAGAGGTCGATCGCCCGGAAACAGGGATGGGCTTTTCTGAAAGCGTGCCAGATGCTGCGTCTGCATGACTACCCGTACGTAGGGCACCAGATCATCACATCATTGAGCGACGTCTGTATACGCGATTTCCTTGATATAATGGGAGAGATCTTCCGCCGCAGTGTTCCGAGTTCCAGTGATCCACGAAAACTGGTGGAATTCATCAACTCGGATTTACAGATTCATCTCGAACAGCAGAGACAGGCTGTGAACGCCGCCTCTCAACGGAAGCTTGATGGACTTCAGGCGCTTTCACATCCGTACGAAGAAGAGAGCGTGCGCATGGTGCGGGCGTTGGGTTACCTGACCGCTCGCCTCCAGACAGAGTTTGCCGAAGAAAATGCTCTAGGAACGACAGAGAGAGGCATTTTCAGGGTTGATCTAAAGGAAATGCGCTCGCTGGTGAACCGACTGGAGCAACCCAGCGGAAAACTGGACGAGGTCCTGCGTCGGGCGGAAAGGGATGGGTTTATCCGGGAGGTCTCCGCCGCCGGCAACTTTGAGGTGGACCGCGCCGACCCCGCATCGAAGGAGATGATGATCAGATTGCATCGGCGATTTGCACCTTACTTCGGGTTCTCCTATCGCGGCCCGTACGAAATCAACACAATCCCTGCGGCGCGGATGGTCGACCTGCTTTTTACCAGGCATCGGCTCCCAGAAGACTGGGCCGACTCGGTGTTTAAGGAGCTCGTCGCGCGGCCCGCACTCAAGACCGAATTCCAGCACTCGCTTTTCGAGAGCGATCTCGAATGACCGCTTCAACTGTCGAGTATCGAGTCTTCGGCCATCTGGCCGTCACCGAGAAGGCGAGAGATGCAGGTACCTGCGAAACGATGGAGGCAGATATCGCGATCGTCGCGCTTGGATGGGAAACGCGTTTCGCCGCGTTCGAAAACCATCTTGACCTGAAGGTCGGCAAGATCGTGGTTCTGGACTTTGCTCTGAAGGAAGCGAACGTCCCAGCCGTCGAAGAAAACCGGCGAAAGCTCATCGCTATGGGTACCCGATGGGGCGTCGAAGTGACTGTGATCACCCTCGAGCCTTCCATCGAGTATCAGAAGAACATCAATCTCCTCGATCACCTGCTCACTCAGATGGCCGCTTCATGTGGCTCATACGAAGGAAGCCTGCGGAAGGTTTTCGTCGAGTGCTCGACGATGCCGCGAATCTACATCCAATGGCTGATTGCGGTGGCATTCAAGAAAATGTCGATTCAGTCTCTCGAATTCGGGTACGCCGAAGGTATCTACGGGAACGCGATCGGCAAAGAGGATTTTTCCAGCGGCTTGGACCGATACGTCACCGTCCCTCATCTTCAAGGCAGCGGAGGAATGGGCGAAGAGAAAGTCCTGCTCGTGGGGATCGGAGGAGATGCCGACGTATTCTACGGATTGATCGATATCGTCAGTCCGGAACGGATCTCGCTCCTCGTCCCAAGAAGCGACAAGAATGCGCATATCGATGCTTTGCTCGATCAACAGGTGGCCAAGGTACGTGAAACCCACCGGCTCGAAGATGGCGAAGTTCGCGACATCCAGGCTTTCGGGCTGATGGCCCACCTCGATGCTTTCGAGACGTATCTCGACGGGTTCGGCTCGCGTGCGGTGGTGAACGTTTTTGTCAGCGGCCCGAAGGTTCAGGCCATCGCTGCTGCCGTGCTCGCCTGCTCCGACAGCCGCGTCCATCTCAAGGCAAGAATTCCCACCTCCTATGCCCATCGTGAAGTCTCAGCGAATGGGCGGTATCATATCTATAGGCTGATTGACCTGACATCCCCTGCCTGCAGCCTTCCCGGGACGTTCTGACACTATCTTGCATTCGAGTAGCATCATGGTCCCAGTAGCCGTTCCGCCAAGCCTTCAGCGCATGTTCGTGTCGCCCGATCCGGTCGATGGGGGGCTAATTCCCACTTGGAAGCTGCTCTACATCAGATCAGGGGGGAATGCAGACTGGCAGAATTCCGTCTAATTAGCGACTAGCTAAAACATATACTCAGGCGAGACTGTTCAGCATAGAAATAGTGAGTCGGCCGTGAACTATCCGCAAGCCATTGATCTGGCCTGTTGATTGAGGCGGATAGCGGCTTTGGAATTGCAGGATTAGCGGTTTATTGGGGCTGTTTTCCTGCAATTCGGTTTTGCGATTCCCTTGTGGCGCGGAGCGTGATTCACTCGGTTCGGCGGCGGCGAATCGAGGGGACAGCGAATGTCCAGGCCACGCGAGAAGCGCGAGACGGGAGAGCAGGACCTGTTCCGCTCCAGGCTCGACCAAATCATCAACATGAAGCACGAGCTGGTGCGGCTGGCGCAGGCGATCGACTGGCCGGTGCTGGAGGAGCGTTTCGGCGCCGTCTATTCGGACGGCCCCGGCATGCCGCCGCTGCCGACCCGGCTGATGGCGGGGCTGGCGATCCTCAAGCACACCTTCAACCTGTCGGATGAGGTGCTGTGCGAGCGCTGGGTGGAGAACCCTTATTTCCAGTATCTCACCGGCGAGACGTTCTTTTGCCATACGCTGCCGTTCGACCGCTCCTCGATGACGCGTTGGCGCAGCCGTATGGGCGAGGAGCGGATTATGGTGCTGTTGCAGGAGAGCCTCAGCCTCGCGGTCAAGACCGGGGCGATGAAACCGGCCGACACGCGCCAGGTGATCGTCGACACCACCGTGCAGCCGAAGAACGTCATGTTCCCGACCGACGCCAAGCTCATCCATCGGGCACGCGAACGGCTGGTGCGGCTGGCCAAGAGGACGGGTCTCCATTTGCGCCAGAGTTATGTGCGGGTCGGCAAGCTGGCGCTGATCAGCCACCAGCGCTATGCCCACGCCAAGCAGTTCAAGCGGGCCAACAAGGCGCTACGCAAGCTCAAGACCTATCTCGGCCGGACCATTCGCGACATTGGTCGCCAGATCGCCGGCGATCAGGGGCTGGACGCTGTTCAAATGGCCGCTCTACCAGGCCGCCACCGTTCTCGAGCAACGCCAGCGCCAGCGCGGCCGCAAGATCTACAGCCTGCACGCACACGAGGTGGAATGCATCGGCAAGGGCAAGGCGCATGCGCCCTACGAGTTCGGGGTGAAGGTGTCGGTGGCCACCACGCTGAAGCGCTCCAGGGGCGGCCAGTTCGCCCTGCATGCAAAAGCACTGCCCGGCAATCCCTATGACGGCCACACGCTGGCAAGCGTCATCCCCGACATGGAAAAGACCATCGGCAACGAGATCGGCCGCATCCTCGCCGACGCCGGCTATCGCGGCCACAACGCACCGCAGAGCCACAAGCTCAGGGTCTTCACCGCGGGCCAGAAACGCCGCGTCACCCCAGCCATCAAGCGCCAGATGCGACGGCGGTCGGCGGTCGAGCCCGTCATCGGCCACATCAAGAGCGAACACAGAATGGGCCGCAACTACCTCGCCGGCCAGCAGGGCGACACCCTCAACGCCATCCTGGCCGCCGCCGGCTACAACTTCTCCCTCCTGCTCAGGTGGCTGAAGGGGTTTTTGTCGCTCTTGATTGCCCTGCTTCAAATCCGGCCGAAGCCGGTCGCCGCTTAGGGCTCGGATTGTTCACGGTCGACTAGTGAGCACTCTCCAATATGTTAGGCTCTGTCGCAGTAGCGCAACAAGCTCAGTCTTTGGATGGGTGGTATGAGGATGAGACGACTGAATGTGTACAGGCTCAGTCTTTTTATCGAGGCTCTCGTTTTTGTCGTAAGCGCGTTCGGTGCGACGTGGCTTACCAGCTTTGTGAACGCGCCATGGTGGACATATGTGATTATAGCGGCCATCGCTATGGGCATGTTCGTCGCCGTGCGTGGGGTCCTTTCTGAGCCGCAACGTATGGGACTCTTGGCACACAACTCGGCAGCGACCTCTGCGTGAACCCAGACGCCTTGAAAATGTGCCCGATGCGTCCGGATTTTTGGCGGTGATCTTCATCAAATGCGATGAGCTGCAATTTCTGGCGACGGCCACGCTAAGGGCGGGCCTCCAGCACCATGTTGAACGGTGTCTCCGCGGCGCGACGCAATCGCTTGAAGCCGCCGCCGGTCACAACCTTGCGCAGCCTCGCCTCACCGGCCTGGGCTCCAAGCGCGAGCCCGACTTCCTGCGACACGGATGCGGGCGTGCACACGAAAGTGGAAGCGGCATAGTAAACGCGGCCGACGGGATTGAGGTTCGCCGCCAGATGATCATGCGCGAACGGCTCGACGATCATCCACGTGCCGTCCGGCTTGAGCGATCCGTGGACATGGGTGGCGGCGCCCGTCGGGTCGCCCATGTCGTGAAGGCAATCGAAGAATGTGACGAGGTCATAGGTTCCGGGATAGCTCTTGGCGGCCGCCACGTCGAACCGCGTGTTAACGCCGACGCCGGCTACCTCGGCCGCCTTGCGGGCGCGCTCAATCGAAGGGGCATGATAGTCGAAGCCGACGAAGCGCGAATTGGGGAAGGCCTGTGCCATGAGCACGGTCGATGCACCATGACCGCATCCAACATCCGCGACGTCCACGCCGCGTTCGAGCTTCTCGACGACGCCCTCCAAGGCCGGCAGCCAGGAGTCGATCAGATTGGCATTGTAGCCTGGACGGAAGAACCGTTCCGTACCGCGAAACAGACACGCGCTATGATCGTGCCACCCGACGCCCTTGCCGGACTGGAATGCCTGCCTCACCTTTTCTTCATCGAGCCACAGCGCGGACAGGAACTCGAATGCGCCTGCCATGAAGGCCGGGCTGTCTTCATCAGCGAACACCAGCTCTTGCTCGGCGTTGAGATAGAATTTGTCGCTCGCTTCATCGTAGTCGACGTAACCCGCCGCCGCCTGCCCGGAAAGCCATTCCCTTACGAGGCGTTCCTGGGTGCCGGTGCGTGTCGAAAGTTCGGCGGCCGTCATCTTGCCGCCTTCGCGCAATGCCTTGAACAGGCCGAGTCTGTCCCCCAGCAGGACTCCCGCGCCCGTTGCGATCGCACCGAGATCGCCGACCATTTTCCCCAAGAATGCGTCCAACTTTTCCTGATTCGCTTCAGACATCTGAATCTCCCTTTGGGTTCAATCTCTCCAGGCGACGGAGCCGTGCTCGTCATGAGGCGCCTTGAGCATCAGATGCTCGAAGACATGCAGATATCCCCGGCGGCTCATTCCGCGCTGCCGATCCTGCACCAGACCATATGGGTGACGACCGGCGCGGTGGTCGGGAATGACAGCCACCTCCATGCCGTTGAAAAGCAGGAAATCCGTCACTTTGCCCTCGTCGGTAACCGGCGGAGCCGGAGTGGTCGTCACCAGGGCAAGCCCTGTTGCAGCAGGTATCCTTGGGCAGCCTGTCAGAACATCGATGACTCCGGTTGTGGTGCCGGGGTGGGCGATCAGGGGCCAAGTGATTGTTCCGCGGCGGCTGTATGTTGTGGTAAGGTGATCATGCGAACTCTTGTTGGTCGGTCACGTGTTTTGCGGATGACCCGCATGTACTGTGCCAAATGAGAAAACCATTCAAACGCAATCCAGTAGATCTGACTGTATCCGACATTGTCGGAATTTGGACATCGCCGAACGCGAAGCGCTCGGGGCTTGTGACGATACTTGAGCGTGCTGCTTCGGAGGAGGGATGAGCCTCGAACCGGCCGCGAGGCCTTTTTCTGGCAACGGATATTCCGGCCGGGTTAGGCCGCGAGGAAAGCGACGGTGAATAAGAGGTAGAGGACCAACCGTTTTGAGCGGGTAGTTGCCGTGTTGCGCCCCCAGGCAAAGGCCAGCACCACGGAGCAGTATTTCTGGTGGCGATACTACAACGCCTTTTAGTGCCGGTTACCCGTTTTTACCCAGTTGGCCTGGTGCATTCAGAGCGAGCTCGTTGGAAACCGCTTATTGTGGCTATGAGCGAACTCGGGATGGAGGAGTGGACCCAAAAATTGGCAAAATGCCCCAGGGAGGATTACATGGGTCGCTCATTCCCCGTACTCGTTACAGGTGCGCGTCGCTTCGCAAACAGCTTGCTTTTGACTTGGCGTTTTTTGCCGTCTCGGCATCGCTCACTAATTCGGCCGCTGCCGACACCGTGAACTGGCGTCAATTCGAAGGGACCAGCATAACTTGGGCCTACGACATCCACCCCTATGCGGATGCTCTCGCTGCGCAATTTCCGGAGTTCGAGAAGCTGACCCGGCATCAAGGTCACGCCGGAACTCTACCCAGACGATTCTTACTGGAACAAGATGACGATCCAACTGACGACGAAGTCGCCAGCATGGGATGTGTTCGGCACTGGCATTCAGCCCGCGTAGGACCTCGCTCCGAGTGGCGCCCTGGAGCCGCTGGACAAATACCTGAGCGATTGGAAGCTTACCGATGCTGGATACGACTACATTACGTGGACATGATCAAGAAGTGCGCGGCTCCTTCCTTCGCGTCCGGCCGCAGCGCGATGACGATCGACTCAAATA
>NZ_RZRK01000026.1:0-1339 GCF_003997835.1 Mesorhizobium sp. M7A.F.Ca.CA.004.12.1.1 | reverse complement strand
AATATGTTCGGCTTCTGGAACGATGTTGCGGGGAAGCCGGCATCCGGCAAGATCGCCTTCGCTCCGCCGCTGCACGCACCGAGCGCCACGAGCTTGGAGTCTGACATCTGGATCTGGGCTCTCGCCATGAACGCGGCTTCCGAAAAGAAGGGCACGGCCTGGCTGTTCATCCCGTGGGCCACCTCCAAGCAGGTGGCGCTCAAGGGTGCCCTTGCTGGCCAGCTCGTCAATCCGCCGCGCACGTCGACCTGGCAGACGACACCTGGACTAAGTACGCTTCGCAGCCCGAGTTCAACAACTTCGTTGACAGCTTCAAAAAGATACAGGACCAAGCCGCGCTGGCTTTCACACCGCGTGTCGGCTTCGGCGAAGCCATGAACGCATGGGCCGTGGCGATGCAGAAGATGGTAAACGGCGATGACGTCGAGACGACGTTGAGGGCGCTTGCCGAAGAAATCCGCACTGGCCTCTGATCAAAAGGAACAGGGCAGTACTATTGCACTGCCCTGTTCCCGCCAACGGCGGAGATCACGCCGTGTCACCCCAAGCACTTAAACCCAGCGTGCCGATGGCAGCCGAAGGACCTGGCGCGCGCGCCTCGTCCGGTTCGGCTTCGCTGGAGGGGCGTTCCATCGACTGTTTCAGCCTTGCAATCATCCAGGCGCTGGCCAAAAGCCAGATGGAGCGCCGGCTCAGGAACCGGCGCAAAAACTCGAGCCTGCCGGCGCTGATCGAGCTGGTGCTGGCGCGGCCGCTGGTGTCGGCAGGTCTGGTCGCGGCCGAGCTGAAAATTAGCCAGCGCGCTGCGCTCGGGCTGGTGCCGAACTCGGCATCCGTGAGGTGACCGGCAGGGGGCGCTACCGGGCGTGGGACCCCGTTTAGCTGCGGCGGGCTTTGGCGAAAGCGACAGCACTGATGATTTTTGCTGTACGCTCATTCTCCCTCATCTGCGCGTTGACAGAAAACCAGCAGGCGAGGGTCACAGCACGCTGTGCTCCCCGCGATTTCCGGAAAACCAATGAAAAACGACTTTGATCGATCGCGCGGGACGTATCATTCAACCATGTCGAGAACGGGCGTGACGGCACGTACACTATGGACCGAGAGAACTTTGTCTGGCGACTTTGCGCACGCTTGCAAAACTCTTCGGAAAACTTCCTTCTGTTGATCCAATGATCGTAATGAGCTGGAGTGGCATCGCCGCTCTCCTCGGTTCTTGCTCTCTCAGTTGAACTTGATGCTAGCCTGCACGAAAACGCCGTAGCGCTTTGCCTTCCAATCGTCGGCCTGCGGGGAACCACGACCGCCCATTGCCTCTTCGAAATGAGCGGTGCCGTTA
>NZ_RZRK01000269.1:0-7308 GCF_003997835.1 Mesorhizobium sp. M7A.F.Ca.CA.004.12.1.1 | reverse complement strand
TCCCTGCACTATTCCGCCGATTTCCGCGACATGTTCGAAGTGCGTGGCTCGACACGGCTGAAGCGCGGGCTGGCCCATGCCGCCGAAACAGACGCGACGTCGGTCCTGCTGCGCTATGACGGGCTCGATGGCCTGGCCCGCCTCTCTGCGATATCGTTCTCGCAGGCGCCGGACCAACTGACAGCCAACCGTGCCGATTTCCTGATCGCCGTGACCAAGCGCAGCAGGAAGGTGCTCTATGTCGAGGTCGGTCCCGAGGTGGCCGACAAGCCCGACCGCGACCGGTTCCGCGCCGCTGCCGCACGCGCCCGCTTTGGCATGCGGGCCAAACGTCGCCATGGCGCGACGGTGCGCAGCTCGGGCCGTGTCTTCAACGATTGGGTCGAGCGCGCCCGCGCCGATGTCGCGCTGCTGACCACCGAACTGGCGACCGGCCCCTATCCCTATGCCGGCATCCCCTGGTTCTCGACGGCGTTCGGTCGTGACGGCGTCATCTCGGCGCTGCAGATGCTGTGGCTCAATCCCGGGCTGGCGCGGGGCGTGTTGGCCTTTCTGGCCCAGCATCAGGCGACCGAGACATCGCCGTTCAGCGATTCGCAGCCGGGCAAGATCATGCACGAGACCCGCAAAGGCGAAATGGTGGCGCTGCGGGAGCTTCCCTTCGGCCGCTACTACGGTGGCGTCGATACGACACCGCTCTACATCTATCTTGCTTGCGCCTACGCCGATCGTACCGGTGACATGGCATTCATCGACGGCCTGTGGCCTTCGCTGTGCGCGGCGGCCGAATGGACGGAGGAGGCGGGCCGGGAGACCGGATTCGTGACTTACCAGCGAGCGGCCGAGTCCGGCCTCGCAAACCAGGGATGGAAGGACAGTTTCGATTCGGTCTTCCATGCCGATGGCCGCATTCCCAAGGGCCCGATAGCCCTGGTCGAAGTGCAGGGCTATGTCTTTGCCGCCTTCCGCGGGCTGGCCAAGCTTGCCCGCCGCCGTGGCGAGGACGACAAAGCCGATCACTGGGAGGACCGCGCCGAGGCGATGCGGGTGGCGGTGGAACGCGATTTCTGGCTTGACGATCTCGGCTTCTATGCCCTTGCGATCGACGGTGCCGGCGAGCCCTGCAAGGTGCGGACCTCGAATGCCGGGCATCTGCTCTTTGTCGGATTGCCTGAGCCGGCGCGGGCCCAGATGGTCGCCGACCAGCTGCTTTCCGCCTCCTTCCATTCCGGCTGGGGGCTGAGGACGCTTGCCGACGATGCGGTGTTCTTTAACCCGATGTCGTACCACAATGGCTCGATCTGGCCGCACGACACCGCCATATGCGGTGCCGGCCTGGCGCATTATGGCGAGCGTGAAAGCGTGGTTCGCCTGATGAGCGGCACATTCGAATCCGCGGTCCATTTCAACATGCGGCTGCCCGAACTGTTCTGCGGGTTTACACGCGCGCCGGGCGAAGCACCCATCGCCTATCCCGTCGCTTGCCTGCCGCAAGCGTGGTCGGCGGGATCCGCCTTCATGCTGATGCAGGCCTGCCTTGGCCTGGAGATCGACGGCTGGGATGGCGAAATCCGCGTCACCCGCCCGAGACTGCCGATCGGCATCGACACGCTGACACTGCGGCACCTGGGCGTCGGCGACCGGGTCGTCGATCTCACCTTCCAGCGCGTCGGTGACCGGGTCGTCGCTTTCCTTGCCGACCGCCATGAAGGGCTGGTGCCGCTCATCGTAAGGACATGATCCGAACAAAATTGGCGGAACCGATCCGAGCTTTGTGCGTTGCAAAAATACAGGTCCGAACGCTGACCACGTGGTCGGCGGACCGTTTCAAATGGAAAACACGAACAAACGGTCGCCGACGGCCGGGGTGAGTTGACATTCAATGACAAACTACGGTGCGGACCTGCTCTGGGTTCTGATCTTCGCGAGCCTCGGTTTTTCCGCTCTTGCCGTTTTCCTCTCCATATCGCGGCACCGTCGCCGTCATCCACCCGCGGTCGCACATACGGCAGGCGAAGATGTGGCCGCGGAAGCCGCGCGCAAGGTGATACGGGAGTTCGAAAAGAATGGCCAATCGGCCGATGCCGCGCTGGTGACCTGGTCGCCCGAAACATTGCGCAAGATCCTGGCCGACGATCTGCCCGATGCGCAGGTCATCGTGGTGTCCAATCGCGAACCGTACATCCACAATGTGAAGGGCGACGGCGTCGAGTTGCTCGTCCCGGCCAGCGGACTGGTGTCGGCGCTCGAGCCCATTACCCGCGCCTGTGCCGGCACCTGGATCGCCTATGGCGGCGGAACGGCGGACCGCCTCACCGTCGACGACCACGATCGTGTGCAGGTGCCGCCTGGCAACCCGTCCTACACGTTGCGCCGGGTCTGGCTGACGGAGGAAGAGCATCAGGGCTATTATCTCGGTTTCGCCAATGAGGGCCTTTGGCCACTTTGCCATATCGCCTTCACCCGGCCGATTTTTCGCGCCTCCGACTGGGCTGCCTATGAAGCCGTCAACCGGAAGTTTGCCGATACGGTGGTTGCCGAGGCCCGCAACGAGCGGCCGATCGTGCTGGTCCAGGACTACCATTTCGCGCTGCTGCCGCGCATGATCCGCGAGCGCCTGCCGGAGGCGATCGTCATCACTTTCTGGCACATCCCGTGGCCGAATTCGGAAGTGTACAGCATCTGTCCTTGGCGCGAACGCATCCTCGAGGGGCTGCTCGGCAGTTCGATCATCGGCTTCCACACCCAGTTCCACGCCAACAATTTCACCGAAAGCGTCGATCGCTTCCTGGAAAGCCGCATCGAGCGGGCCGATGCGGCCATCTCCTACGGCGGACGGACCACATTGGTGCACGCCTATCCCATCTCGATAGAATGGCCGGCGGACCTGCTGGCGAAACTTCCCGATGTCGACGATTGCCGCGCTCGCATGCGCGAGAGGTTCGGTCTCAAAGCGGATGTGAAGCTGGCCGTCGGGGTCGAGCGCCTCGATTACACCAAGGGCATTCTTGATCGGTTTCACGCTTTGAACGAATTGTTCAAGCGACAGCCTGAATGGATCGGAAAACTTGTCTTCCTGCAGGTCGCGGCACCCAGCCGCGGCACGCTGCCGGCCTACAAATTGCTCCATGACGAGTGCCACCGTTATGCCGAAGAGCTCAACCGGCGTTATGGCAGCGAGGGCTACAGGCCGGTGATCATGGTGGCCGAACATCACTCGCAGGAACAGGTTTACGAGATCTATCGGGCCGCCGACATATGCATGGTCACCAGCCTGCATGACGGCATGAACCTCGTCGCAAAGGAATTCGTCGCCGCGCGCGACGACGAGCAGGGTGTTTTGATGCTCAGCACATTCGCCGGCGCCTCGCGCGAATTGCTGGAGGCGCTGATCGTCAACCCTTACGATGCCGCCATGATGAGCGGAGCGCTGTTGCAGGCATTGACCATGGCGCCCGAAGAACAGCGCGAGCGCATGCGACCCATGCGCGAGACGATCCGCAACAACAACGTCTATCGCTGGGCCGGCAGCATGCTTCTGGATGCGGCGCGTTTGCGTAAGCGCGGAGACCTCGATCGGGTAACCGGTGCCGCCGGCGACCCGCCGCCCAGCGTCGACAATGTCGTCTCCATCTTTGAGCGCAGACGGATGGCGATGTCATGAGCGATACGCTGCAGAAGATGATCGGCGAGACCCTGCAAAAGCCGCAGGCCGTCATGGAGAAACCGCAGCCTGTGCTGGCCGGCGAATGGGCATTGTTCCTCGACATCGACGGCACGTTGCTGGAACATGCCGAGCACCCGGACGCAGTCTCGGTCAGCGACGAGCTTCGCTCCTTGCTGCAAGGCCTGGACCGCAAGCTGAACGGGGCATTGGCGTTCATCACGGGCCGGTCCGTTGCGGCCGTCGACCATCTGTTTCAGCCTTTGAAACTGCGAGCCGCCGGGCTCTATGGCCTGGAACATCGGCTCCTGCCGGACGACGACGTCGAAATCGCGGACGAGCCGGCGGATATCGCAGCCCTTGCCGACGAGATCGAGGCCGAGCTCGGTCGTGGGGCGTATATCGAGCGCAAGGGACGGGTGCTGGCCATCCACACGCGCGCCGCCCCGCATCTGCTTCCGCGCGCGACGCAGCTTGTCGAGCAGGCGCTGGCCGGTTTGCCAAAGGGCTACCGGGTGGTTGCCGGCAACGCCGGCGTGGAATTGCTGCCGCTGGAGGCGGCCAAGGGTGCCGCGATTCGGCGTTTCATGGAGATTGCGCCATTCGCAGGTCGCCGCCCGGTCTTCCTGGGCGACGACACGTCGGACGAAAACGGCTTCGAAACGATCAATGATGCCGGCGGCATATCGATACGGGTCAAACCACCGGCGCAAACCACCGCGCAGTACGGGCTGGCCGGCGTTGCCGAGACGCTGGCCTGGCTGAGAGGTCAACTCTAGGTGCAGCCGACGCAACCGTGATCGCGCCTCCTGGAAAGGACAAGGAAAGGAACGGTTTCGATGGGACGCTTTGCACAATTGGTTCGAGAGATCACCCCGAACTGGCTTCACGCTCGCTCCTCCCGCCATGAGATCGCCGACGTTTCACCGTCCGACGCGGACTACAGCTGGCAAGAGGCGATCGACAACAAGATGTATGGGGCGGATACATCTGACTATTCCCATGTGCCGGAAAAGCCTGTTTCGGCAAAACCGGCAGGCGACAGGCCCGCGGACGAGAACGACCGCGTTCCAAAGAAGGCCAATTAAGGTCCCGTCGGAGCCCGATAGTCGCTGTTCCTATGCCGCAAATCTCAGGCCGCCATCGCAGGTCAGCACCTGGCCGGTCATGAAGCCGCTGGAGACGAGGAAGGCGATTGCGTCGGCCACGTCTTCGGCCCGACCGACGCGGCCGACCGGGGTCTTGCCGGCATAGTCGGCAAAGATCGTTTGCCTCTGCTCTTCGGCCAGAAAATCCCACCAGGGCGTGTCGATGACGCCCGGCGCCACGACATTGACGCGCAGCGGCTTCAGTTCCAGGGCCAGGATCGGCACCACAGTCAACAGCATGCCGTTGATGGCGGCGATACCGGCGACACCGGGCGTCGCGAGCTGCGCCGACACCGCCGAGATGAAGGTGACCGATCCGGCCTTGTTGAGTGTCGGCAAGGCGGCCTGCAGGCAGGACAGCTGCGGGCGGACCTTTTCCTCCACGCCGCTGCCGATGTCGCTCAGGTCAAGCGCCGGGAAGGGGCCGAGGCCCTTGCCGCCGCTGGCCGCCAGCACCAGATGGTCGAAAGGACCGAGGCTCTCGAAGAACTGGCGGACCGCATCCGGCTTCGCGGCGTCGAAAGCAGCCTTCCCGGCAGCGCTGCCAAGGCTTTTCCAAGCGCTCTTCAGTTTGTCCTCGTTGCGCCCGGTGATGGTCACCTTCATGCCCGGGCCAAGCAGTTTTCGCGCCGTCGCCAGGCCGATGCCGGACGAGCCGCCGATGATGACGGTGTGTTCGATTGTCTTGGTCATGAATGGTCTTCCTTCGATGTGGGGGAGGCCGTGCCGATGAGATCAAGGCTCAAGGCTCGCAGACGTTGCCTTGCCTTGGCGTCATAGGCCTGGGTATCGGCGCGGGATTCCCGCAGGCCGTCGAAATAGAGGCCGCTTTTCCCGTCGAGCGCGGGTGAGGCGGCGAGGTTGAGGATGGCCTCGGCGCCGGTCTCGACCGAGCTCCACGGCGTCACGCCTGCTTGCCGGACCATGGTGGTGTTCATATAGCTCGCCGGATGCAGCGCGTTGACGGTGACGCCGGTGCCTTTCAGCTGCTCCGCAAGGTCGACGGTGAACAGGATCTGCGCCAGCTTGCTCTGGCAATAGGCACGCACGCCGTCATAGGAGCGGGTCAGCATGACATCGCTGAAATCGATCGCCTGCTGCCCCGCAGAGGCGACATTGACGATGCGGGCCGGCGCACTCGCCTTCAGCAACGACAGAAGCTCCGATGTCAGCAGGAAACCGGCGAGGTAGTTGACCGCGAAGCGCAGTTCGTAGCCGTCGGCGCTGACCTGACGTTTGGCGCCTTGGCCTGCCGTGCCGATGCCGGCATTGTTGATGAGGATATCGAGCCGATCCGTGCGGGCGCGCACGGCTTCGGCAAGCCGGCGCACTTCGGCCAGAGAAGAGAGGTCGGCGACCAGAAGCTCCGCCCTGCCGCCGGTCGCTTCGATCCCGGTGACAACAGCCTTGCCGCGCGTCGCATCGCGGCCATGCACCAGCACACGGGCGCCCGCGGCGCCGAGCCGTTGCGCGACGACCCGGCCGACGCCATCGGTAGAGCCGGTGATGAGGATCGTCTTGTCTTTGAGTTCCATGTTCAGAGCCTCCGTTCTGTTGCTCTGAACCGAAGATGGGACAGTTGGCGCGGGCCAAACAGTTCAAACTTTATCCTGGTATCAATACTGCTATAATACCCGCATGGAGTCCCAACCCCACGCTGCCCCCACACATTCGGCTGAAGACAGCCGCCGGCGCGAACTCGGCGCCTTCCTGCGCTCGCGCCGCGAAAGGCTGACGCCCTCGGCCACCGGCATCGCCACCGGTCTCAGGCGGCGTACGCCGGGCTTGCGCCGCGAGGAGGTGGCGATGATCGCCGGTGTCGTCACCACCTGGTACACATGGCTGGAGCAGGGGCGGGAGGTCAGGCCCTCGGTCGAGGTGCTGACGGCACTTGCCGAAGCACTGCGCCTCGACGCCGCCGAAAAACAGCATCTGTTCATCCTCGCCGACCGCCAGCAGCCGGAGCGCCGTGCCGTGGCGCCGGAAAAAGTCGACGGCCCCTTGCTGCACATGCTGCAGAGCCTGGTGCTGCAGCCGGCCTATGTTGTCGGGCGGCGCTGGGATGTGCTGGCCTGGAACCCGGCTGCCGTCGCGGTGTTCGGCGACTATGGCTTGCTGGAGGGGGACGCCCGCAACATCGTCCACATGGTGTTCACCAGCCCGCACCACCGGCGCCTCCTGGTCGACTGGGAGCAACTGGCGCGCACCGTGCTGGCCTCCTTCCGGGCCGCGAGTGCGCGTTATGTCGGCGATCCGGATTTCGAGCGGCTGATCGAGTTGATGACGCGTTCGAGCCCCGAATTTCGCGCTTGGTGGCCGCAGCGCGACGTCGCGCACCGGTTGTCGGGGGTGAAGCATGTCCGGCACCCGAGCGCGGGCGCCATGATCTTCGAGCATATGAGCCTGTCGATCGGCGATGGCTCCGACATGAAGCTGATCGTCTATACGCCGCTTGCCGAGCAGAACTCGGTCGCCAAGCTGCAGACATTGCTGGAC
>NZ_RZRK01000268.1:0-7314 GCF_003997835.1 Mesorhizobium sp. M7A.F.Ca.CA.004.12.1.1 | reverse complement strand
GCTCCAAGCATGTAACGCTGGCGCTAGGGTCGCTGCTTGCGGCGGTGGTCGTCGGCCTGCCACTCGGCATTCTCTGCCATCGTGTCGAAAGTCTGCGCGCCGGCGTTCTCAACGCGCTCAATATCATCCAGACCATTCCTTCGATCGCGCTGTTCGGCCTTTTGATCGCGCCGCTCGGCTGGGTTGCCACGCATGTGCCGGGAGCTGCCGCGCTCGGCATTCGCGGCATCGGCACCGCACCGGCTTTTGTGGCGCTGTTCCTTTACTCGCTGCTGCCGGTGGTGGCCAACACCGTGGTCGGTCTGGCCGGCGTGCCGCGCGCGGCCAACGACGCGGCGCGCGGCATGGGCATGACCGACAGGCAGCGCCTGTTCGGCATCGAGTTTCCGCTGGCTTTTCCTGTCATCCTCACCGGCATCCGCATCGTCTTGGTGCAGAACATCGGCCTCGCCACCATTGCCGCGCTGATCGGCGGCGGCGGTTTCGGCGTGTTCGTCTTCCAGGGTGTGGGCCAGACGGCGATGGACCTTGTGCTGCTTGGCGCGGTGCCAACGGTCGCGCTCGCCTTTGCCGCCGCCATCATCCTCGATGCGGTGATCGAAATGACCGCCACCAGGCGCAGGGTTGAAACGGCATGATCGAGATCGAAGGCATCACCAAGCGCTATGACGCGACGACCGTGGTCGATGACGTGTCGATGGTCATCGAGCCGCGCACCATCGCCGTCATTGTCGGCACGTCCGGTTCCGGCAAGACGACGCTGCTGCGCATGATCAACCGGCTGGTCGAGCCGACCTCGGGCATCATCAAGCTCGACGGCGCCGACAATCGTTCGCTGCCCGGCTACGAGCTGCGCCGCAGCATCGGCTACGCTATCCAGGGGCACGGCCTGTTTCCGCATCGCACGGTGGCACAGAACATTGCCACCGTGCCGGTGCTGCTTGGCTGGGACAAGGACCGTATCAAGGCCCGGGTCGACGAACTGATGACGCTCTATCAGCTCGATCCCGAAGCCTTCGGGCCTCGCTACCCGCACGAACTGTCCGGCGGCCAGCAGCAGCGCGTCGGTGTTGCCCGCGCACTCGCCGCCGAACCCAACGTGCTGTTGATGGACGAACCGTTCGGCGCCCTCGACCCGATCATCCGCACCAAGGCGCAGGAAGATCTGCTGGCGATCCAGAAGCGCTTCGGCACCACCATCATCCTCGTCACCCACGACATGGAAGAGGCCGTGCATATGGGCGACAAGATCGCGGTCATGGATGCCGGCAAGCTGGTGCAATACGCCAAGCCGGCCGAGATCCTGGCAAAGCCGGCAAGCGCCTTCGTCGAGACCCTGGTTGGCGCCAGCGAAAGGCCGTTCCGGTTGCTGTCGCTCGGCCGGGTCCGCGATGCCGTGGAGAAGGGCTCCGCCGAAGGTGAGGCGATCCCCGGCGATGCGAGCCAGCGCGACGCGCTGGCCGAATTGTTGTGGTCGGGCCGGCCGGCGCTGCCGGTCAAAGGCGCCGACGGCAAGCCGCTTGGCCGCGTGACCGTCGAAGGGCTGGTGAAGCGTGCGGCGAGGCCGGCATGAAGGCCTGGCTTCCATCGCTGCTCAGGCTAGCATTGGTGGTGCTGCTTGTCGCCTTCGTCACCAATCCCGGGTGGTTCGTGCCGCTGCTGAAGCCGCTGACCGAAAACAACGCGCCGGTGATCTACAACCAGGGCAGCCTGCTGACGCTGACCCTGCTGCACTTACGCACGGTTCTGATCGCCACCGTGGCGGCAACCATCGTTGCGGTGGCGCTTGCCATCCTGGTCACCAGGCCGGCCGGCGCCGAATTCCTGCCGCTATCGCGCAGCCTCGTCAACATCGGTCAGACCTTTCCGCCGGTGGCGGTGCTGGCGCTTGCCGTACCGGCCGTCGGCTTCGGCGAGAAGCCGACACTGATCGCCCTGTTTCTCTATGGCCTGCTGCCGATTTTCGAGAATGCACTGACCGGTCTGACGACGCTGCCGGCCAATGTCGTCGAGGCGGCGCGCGGCGCCGGCATGACCGGTTGGCAAAGGCTCACCAAGGTCGAGCTGCCGCTCAGCGCCCCGATCATTCTCGGCGGCATCAGGCTGTCGGTGGTGATCAGTCTTGCCACCGCGACCATCGGTTCGACCGTGGCAGCCAAAACGCTGGGCGAAGTGATCATCGCCGGGCTGTTGTCCAACAATCTCGCCTTCATCCTGCAAGGCGGCCTGATCGTGGCAGCGCTTGCCGTGCTGATCTATGACGGTCTGTCGGCGATCGAGCGCTACACGGCGCGCCGCATGGGCCGGGGAGCCGAGTAGGGGCGTCCTGCGTCAGGCCAATTTCAATCGATCTAATAGAGGGTGCTGACAGCAGTCGTCGCCTGGCCCAAACCATTTGGGCGAAAGCCGGGCAAAAACCGAACAATATCTTGACGTTCGCAGCCCTGTTTCGCATACACCGATGCGAAGAGGCGGATTCCGTGCTCGGAATCCGGTCTTTGTCTCAACGGCCCAGGGAGGGGTTCTTTTGGGCCATCAATCGAGGAAAATCCGGCAATGACAATTATTTCCGCCGTCATCGCCTGCGGCCTGCTTTCAATCCTTTACGCCATCTGGGCGACACGTTCGGTCCTTGCGGCCGATCAAGGCAATGCACGCATGCAGGAAATCTCCGCGGCTATCCGCGAGGGCGCACAAGCCTATCTGGCGCGTCAGTACACCACCATCGCCATCGTTGGCGTCGTCGTCCTCGTGCTCGCCTGGTGGCTGCTGTCCATCACCGCCGCGATCGGCTTCCTGATCGGTGCGGTGCTTTCGGGCGCCGCCGGCTTCATCGGCATGCATGTCTCCGTTCGCGCCAACGTTCGTACGGCGCAAGCCGCATCGAACAGCCTCGCTGCCGGCCTCGACATCGCGTTCAAATCGGGCGCCATCACCGGCATGCTGGTTGCTGGCCTGGCCTTGCTCGGCGTGTCGATCTACTACCTCATCCTGACCCACTTCATGGGCCTCCAGCCCAATGACCGCATCGTCATCGACTCGCTGGTCTCGCTCGGCTTCGGCGCATCGCTGATCTCGATCTTCGCCCGTCTCGGCGGCGGCATCTTCACCAAGGGCGCCGACGTCGGCGGCGATCTCGTCGGCAAGGTCGAAGCCGGCATTCCCGAAGATGATCCGCGCAACCCGGCCACCATCGCCGACAATGTCGGCGACAATGTCGGCGACTGCGCCGGCATGGCCGCTGACCTGTTCGAAACCTATGCGGTGACCGTCGTCGCCACCATGGTTCTGGCTGCCATCTTCTTTGGCGGCACCGCCGTTCTGGGTGCGGCCATGCTTTATCCGCTCGCCATCTGCGGCGCCTGCATCCTCACCTCGATCGTCGGCACCTTCTTCGTCAAGCTCGGTTCCAACGGCTCGATCATGGGCGCGCTCTACAAGGGCCTGATCGTCACCGGCCTGCTGTCCATCGTCGGCCTCGGCGTCGCCACACAGGTGACGCTCGGCTGGGGCGAGATCGGCACAGTCGCCGGCATGGTCATCACCGGCAAGAACCTGTTCATATGCGGCCTGATCGGCCTCGTGGTGACCGGTCTCATCGTCGTCATCACCGAGTACTACACCGGCACCAACAAGCGCCCGGTCAACTCCATCGCTCAGGCGTCGGTCACCGGTCACGGCACCAACGTCATCCAGGGCCTTGCGGTCTCGCTGGAATCGACGGCGCTGCCGGCGATCGTCATCGTCGGCGGCATCATCTCGACCTATCAGCTTGCCGGCCTCTTCGGTACGGCGATCGCGGTCACGACGATGCTCGGTCTTGCCGGCATGATCGTTGCGCTCGACGCCTTCGGCCCGGTCACCGACAATGCCGGCGGCATTGCCGAAATGGCCGGCCTGCCCAAGGAAGTGCGCCAGTCCACCGACGCGCTCGACGCGGTCGGCAACACCACCAAGGCGGTGACCAAGGGCTACGCCATCGGTTCGGCCGGTCTCGGCGCACTGGTGCTGTTTGCCGCCTACTCGAACGACCTGAAGTTCTTTGCCGCCAATGGCGACAAATATCCCTACTTCCAGGGCATGGGCGAGATCTCCTTCGATCTCTCCAACCCCTACGTCGTCGCCGGCCTGATCTTCGGCGGCTTGATCCCATATCTGTTCGGCGGCATCGCCATGACGGCCGTCGGCCGCGCGGCGGGCGCCATCGTTGAGGAAGTGCGCAAGCAGTTCCGCGAGGATCCGGGCATCATGGCCGGCACCTCGAAGCCGAACTACGCACGCGCGGTCGATCTGCTGACCAAGGCGGCGATCCGCGAGATGATCATCCCGTCGCTGCTGCCGGTGCTGGCACCGCTCGTGGTCTATTTCGGCGTGCTGTTGATCTCGGGCTCGAAGGCGTCCGCCTTTGCAGCGCTGGGTGCCTCGTTGCTCGGCGTCATCGTCAATGGCCTGTTCGTCGCCATCTCGATGACCTCTGGCGGCGGTGCCTGGGACAACGCCAAGAAGTCCTTCGAAGACGGCTTTGTCGACAAGGACGGCGTCAAGCATCTCAAGGGTTCCGAGGCGCACAAGGCTTCGGTGACAGGCGACACGGTCGGCGATCCCTACAAGGACACCGCTGGCCCGGCCGTCAACCCGGCGATCAAGATCACCAACATCGTCGCGCTCTTGCTGCTGGCCGTGCTCGCGCACGGCTGATCAAGGCTTCAGCCCGAAAAAACCCGCGGGAGCGATCCCGCGGGTTTTTTGTTGAGGCAAAGCCAAACTATCCTTCAGCGCTCGCTTTCGCCCGGTCTTCGCAATGCGTGCGCTGGCACCTTATGCCGGGCCCAGCGTCGTGTTTTCAGTGGTGGCCACTGCAGCATGCCAGTGGCCGTGCCCTGACTGGTGACCCATAACAAAAACCCGCAGGATCGCTCCCGCGGGTTTTTGGTCGCCTGAGATGACGAGGCTTCCGGGAATGGAAGCCGAAGGGAACTAGACGCCGCCGCCGGGAATGCCGGGCGCCAGCTTGCTGGCACCGTTGATGACCTGGCTGAGGAAGTTCTGGTCCTTGCCGCCGGTCGGTGTGGTGCGCGAGATGAAGTCGAACATCTTGCCATCCTTCTTCCCGTAATTGGCGATCTGGGTGACACGGCCATCGGCGCCGAAATAGACAGCCAGCACATGCTGGTCAATGAGCCGTGGCTTGTCGAAGGCGACGTAGCGCTTGCGCGTCTGCGAAATGTAATAGAATGCCTCGTTGTCGAAGGTCGCGGTCGTCGACGGCGTGCCGAGCGCCAGAAGCACCTGCTCGCGGCTCGAACCGACCGGCACCAGGTCGATTGCCTGCTGGTCTATGACGTAACCTTGCGTCAGCGTCTCGCTCGGGCTGAGATCGCCCATCATCTTGGAGGTGTGGCAGGCGGACAGTGCCGAAACGATCATCAGCAGCGAGATCGCGCCGGCGGGCCTGGACGAGAAGGTCGACTTGAAATTCAGCGCGCGCAACAACAACTCCATTAGCTGGCCGCAACTTGCGCTGGGCCGCGAAACCGGTAAACCAGCTTGCTTGCCGATGCAACAAGCCCACTTCAACAAACGGTCCCCAGGAGACCATCCCCAATGTTCCAGCGCTTTTTTGGCCGCGAACGCTACGCCAACCGCGCTATCACCGAGGCGCTTTACGCACAAATCGTGGCGGCGGCGCGGCAGACTGTGTTTTATTCCCACTGGAATGTGCCAGATACGCCGCTTGGCCGTTTCGAGATGCTGTCGCTGCACATGTTCCTGTTCCAGCACAGGTTGCGCGGGGAGAGCGGTGCGGCGCAAGAGGTCGCCCAGGTGCTGATCGACGAGTTCTTCCTTGACGTCGACCATTCGTTGCGGGAATTGGGCATTGGCGACGTTGGCGTGCCCAAACGCATGAAAAAACTGGCAAAGATGTTTTATGGCCGTACCGCTGCCTATGATGATGCCCTGGAAAGAAACGACCATGACGGGCTGACCGCGGCTCTTGCCCGCAATGTCCGGCCCGACACGGGCGCCTGGGCGGAAGCATCGCTGCTGGCCAACTATGTTACCGACGCGCGCAGTCATCTGGCCGCGCAGCCATCCGAATCGATTGTCTCCGGCACGCTGACCTTTCCCGCCGCCAAGGAGGTTGAACAATGAAGCATGTTGACCCGCAAAGCCCGGTCTCCTTCCGCGCCAACATTACGCGCCTGCCGCAGAAGGGCCTGCCGCTGGTTATCGAGGCCGATGCCGCACAGCGTGCGGCACTGGCCGAGGAGCACGGGCTGATTTCGGTCGAATCCTATCGCGCCGAGCTTCTGGTCGCGTCATGGAAGCGCAATGGCGTGAAGATCAGCGGCCGCGTCGAGGCCGACATCACTCAGGCCTGCATCGTCACGCTCGAGCCTGTCGAAGCACATATCGACGAACCGGTCGAAGCGCTGCTGCTGCCCGAGGATTCCAAGCTCGGACGGCAGGGCTTCGATGGTGGCGGCGAGATCCTGCTCGATGCGGAAGGCCCTGACAGTCCAGAGACATTTTCCGGTGACACGATCGATGTCGGGGCACTCGCCGAACAGTATTTCGGGCTCGCCATCGACCCCTATCCGCGTAAGCAGGGCGCATCGCTCAATGCCGGCAGCGAGACCGAACCGGCGGAGAATGAATTTCAGCAAAAACTGCGATCCTTGCTGGGAAAATCCTGAAAAGCTCGCCCGCGACGGAAAAGTCGGTTGTGCGGCAGCCCAAAACCGTTATTTTCGCCGAACCTTCGCGGTCGCTCAAGCGACCTGCCGCCTAACCGTGAGATAAATACCGCGTGATCAGGATTTCCATCGATGCCATGGGCGGCGATCACGGACCAGCCGTGGTCATACCAGCGCTCATGACGGTCGCGACCCGTCGTCCCGACATCCGCTTCGTCATCTTCGGGCGTGAGGAAGTCGTGCGCCCCGAACTTGCCAAATTTCCCAAGCTCGCCGAGATCAGCGAATTCTTCCATTGCGAAGTTGCGGTCAGGATGGACGACAAGCCGAGCCAGGCGCTGCGCCACGGCCGCTGGAAGTCATCGATGTGGAAGGCCGTCGAAGCGGTCAAGGCCGGCACAGCCGACGCCTGCATTTCCGCCGGCAACACCGGCGCGCTGATGGCGATGTCGAAATTTTGCCTGCGCACCATGGCCACCATCGATCGCCCAGCAATCGCAGCCCTTTGGCCAACATTGCGCGGCGAAAGCGTGGTGCTGGACGTCGGTGCGACCATTGGAGCCGATGCGCAACAGCTCATTGATTTTGCCATTCTCGGCACCGGCATGGCGCGCTC
>NZ_RZRK01000267.1:0-7338 GCF_003997835.1 Mesorhizobium sp. M7A.F.Ca.CA.004.12.1.1 | reverse complement strand
GGGCAGGGCGCTTGACGGCATCGAGATGATGGCGATTTCGCGCGGGCTGACGCTCGACCAGATGCGCGACGATCCCGGCATCACCACGATCATCTCGGTCAACTCGCCGCGCCGCTTCGACGAGATGATGGCCGAGGGCCTGATGACCATGGCCGAGTTCGGCCAGTCGGTGGCGGTGACGCCGTTCACGCTGATGGGGGCGATGAGCCCGGTGACGCTGGCCGGGGCGCTGGCGCAGCAGAATGCCGAGGCGCTGTTCGGCGTCGTACTGACCCAGCTTGTCCGTCCGGGCGCGCCGGTCATGTATGGCGCCTTCACCTCCAATGTCGACATGAAGTCGGGCGCGCCGGCCTTCGGCACGCCTGAGAACACCAAGGCCAACATCGCTTCGGGGCAACTGGCGCGGCGCTACGGGCTGCCCTACCGCACGACGCCGGGCTCGGCCTCCAACGCCGCCGATGCGCAGGGCGCCTATGAGACGCTGATGGCGCTGTGGGGTGCGGTGCTCGGCCATGGCAACCTCGTCTACCACGCCGCCGGCTGGCAGGAGGGCGGGCTGACGGCGTCGTTCGAAAAACTCATCATCGATGTCGAGATGATCCAGCACATGATGGAGTTCTTGCGCCCGATCGAGGTCAACGAGGCCGAGCTTGCCGTCGAGGCTTTAGGCGCGGTGCCGACCGGCGGCCATTTCTTCGGTGAGCCGCACACGCTGGAGCGCTACGCCACCGCCTTCTATCAGCCGATGCTGTCCAACTGGCAGAATTACGAAGCGTGGCAGGAAGCCGGCGGGCTCGACGCCACTGCGCGCGCGACGCGGCTGTGGAAGAAGGCGCTGGAAGACTATGTCGAGCCGGTGATGGATATCGCCGTGCGCGAGGCGCTGGAGGCTTACATGGCCAGGCGCAAGGAAGCGATCGGGCAGGGCGAGCCGTGATGATTGCAGGATTGTGCGCGCACACCGGCTTGGCTCCTCCCATGTCGATTCATTCCACCCATCCAACTCATTGATAACAGAGCAAAACTCATGAAATCGCATGCAAAGGTCGTGGTCATTGGCGGTGGCGTCGTCGGGTGCTCCGTGCTGTTCCATCTCGCCCGCCACGGCTGGACCGATGTTGTCCTGCTGGAGCGCGACGAATTGACGTCCGGCTCGACCTGGCACGCGGCCGGGGGCATGCACACCATCAATGGCGACCCCAACGTCGCCAAGCTGCAGAAATACACCATCAACCTCTACAAGGAGATCGAGGAGCTTTCCGGCCAGGCGACCGGCGTGCATCTGACCGGTGGCGTGCTTTTGGCGGCAACCGAGGCGCGGCTGGACTGGCTGCGCGGCGTCGTCGCCAAGGGCCGTTATCTCGGCATCGAGCTCGAGGAGATCTCGCCCAACGAAGCGGCCGAGCTGATGCCGCTGCTCGATCCCAAGCAGTTCGTCGGCGCCGTCAGGAACAAGGAGGACGGCCATCTCGATCCCTCAGGCGTTACCCATGCCTATGCCAAGGCCGCGCGGAAACTTGGGGCGGAAGTGGAGCGCTTCACCAAGGTCGAGGACATCGTGCGCCGGCCCGACGGGCTATGGCGCGTCATCACCAACAAGGGCGAGGTGGTGGCCGAGCATGTCGTCAATGCCGGCGGCCTGTGGGCGCGCGAGGTCGGCCGCATGGTTGGTCTCGAACTGCCGGTGCTGGCCATGGAGCACATGTACCTGATCACCGAGGACATGCCTGAGGTCGCCGCCTGGAATGCCAAGACCGGCACCGAGATCATCCACGCGGTCGATTTCGACGGCGAGCTTTACCTGCGCCAGGAGCGCGGCGGCATGCTGATGGGCACCTATGAGAAGGCCAACAAGCCGTGGTCCGAATACCAGACGCCATGGAATTTCGGCCATGAATTGCTGGAGCCGGACATCGACCGCATCGCGCCGTCTCTGGAAGTCGGCTTCCGCCATTTCCCCGCCTTCCAGAACACCGGCATCAAGCAGATCATCAACGGCCCCTTCACTTTCGCCCCTGATGGCAACCCGCTGGTCGGGCCGGTGCGCGGCCTGCCGGGCTTCTGGGTCGCCTGCGGTGTCATGGCCGGTTTTTCGCAAGGCGGCGGCGTCGGCCTTGCTTTGTCGAACTGGATGA
Source organism: Mesorhizobium sp. M7A.F.Ca.CA.004.12.1.1 (assembly GCF_003997835.1). Taxonomy (NCBI): domain Bacteria; kingdom Pseudomonadati; phylum Pseudomonadota; class Alphaproteobacteria; order Hyphomicrobiales; family Phyllobacteriaceae; genus Mesorhizobium; species Mesorhizobium sp. M7A.F.Ca.CA.004.12.1.1. The sequence goes on along the minus strand of NZ_RZRK01000267.1, from coordinate 5,203 downwards.
TCGAGGGCGATCCCGGCGCCGATATCTGGGCGATGGATGTCGCGCGCTATGGCGACTGGGCGACGATGGCCTACACCAACGCCAAGGTGCGCGAGAATTATTCCAGGCGCTTTTCGATCCGCTTCCCCAATGAGGAGCTGCCCGCCGGGCGGCCGCTGAAGACGACGCCGATCTATGATCTGCTGTCTGCTGGGGGTGCGCAATGGGGCGTTGCCTATGGGCTGGAAGTGCCGCTGTGGTACGCGCCGGAAGGCGTCAAGGACGAGTTCTCGTGGCGCCGCTCGAGCGACTTCACGCAGGTCGCCAAGGAGGTCGCGACGGTACGTGACAGTGTCGGCCTGTCCGAGATTTCGAGCTTCGCCAAATACCAGGTGACGGGTGAGGGAGCGGCCGCCTGGCTCGACCGGATGCTTACCTGCAAACTGCCGAAACCCGGCCGCATGACGCTGGCGCCGATGCTGAAGCAGGACGGCAGGCTCATCGGCGACTTCACGCTGGCCAATCTGGGGGAGGATGGCTGGTTCCTCGCCGGCTCCGGCATCGCCGAGCAATACCACATGCGCTGGTTCGAGAAGCACCTGCCTGACGATGGATCGGTCCGCATCGAAGCGCTGGGCGCGAGGCTCACCGGTCTGTCGATCGCCGGCCCGAAGGCGCGGGATGTGCTGGCAAAGGCCACGCGCTCGGATGTCTCCAACGCGGCATTTTCCTTCATGGCCATTGGCCGGATGGATATCGGCATGGCGCCGTGCCTGGTCGGCCGTGTGAGCTATACCGGCGATCTCGGCTACGAAATCTGGGTGGCGCCGGAATACCAGCGCGCCGCCTATCAAGCGCTGATGGCGGCGGGCGAGGAATTCGGCATCGGCCTCTTCGGCTCGCGCGCGCTCAATGCGCTGCGGCTGGACAAGAATTACGGCTCATGGGGGCGCGAGTACCGGCCGATCTACGGGCCGCTGGAAGCGGGGCTCGACCGCTTTGTTGCTTACGGCAAGGACGCCGATTTCATCGGCAAGGCCGCGGCGCTGGCCGAGCGCAGGCAGGGCGGCAAATTGCGCCTGCGCGCCTTTATCGTCGATGCCGACGATGCCGATGTCATTGGCGACGAGCCGATCTGGTTCGATGGCGCCGTGCGCGGTTGGGTGACGTCGGGCGGCTATGCGCATCATTCGAAGAAGTCCGTCGCCGTCGGCTATGTGCCGAAGGAGATCGCAGATGAGAGCGACGGCTTCGAAATCGAGCTGCTGGGCAAGCGTCATGCGGCGCGCATTCAGGCGGTGCCGCTTTTCGACGCCAATTTCGAACGGATGCGTGCCTGAAGCGCTTCGGCTTCGCCGATGCGCTTCAGATTCCTGTTTGTGCATGTCGTGTCCCAAAACCGCTGGGCACTTTGGGCGACATGCACTAGTCACGCCCCTTCTTCTGGGCGTCAGGCGCTGCGGCGGTTGTCCAGCGCGAAGGCGCCGGCGCCGGCAAACACCAGATAGAGGAAGATGAAGCAGAAAGAGATCGCCGAATCGCCGCCATTGTTGACCGGGAAGAAGTCGCGCGGCATGTGCGCCATGAAATAGGCGATCGCCATTTCGCCGGCCAGAAGGAAGGCTACGGGCCGCGTGAACAGGCCGAGCGCCAGCAGGATGCCGCCGGCGAATTCGAGGATGCCGGCGGTCATGGTCAGCCCGGAAAGGGCGTGGGGATCGGCGCTGACGGGGAAGTTGAACAGTTTCTGGCTGCCATGCTCGATGAACTGCAGCGCGGTCATGATGCGCAACACGCCGAGCGCCTGCGGCTGGTATCTGGAGAGGCTTTCGAAAAGCTTCATAATGACTCCATTTTCAATCCGCCCGGCCATAGATTATCGCCCAGGAATGACCATTCACTTCGCATGGCCTGCCGTCAACAATCGGTGATTGGGAATGTTCCCAATTGCCATTAAAATTTTCTCGCCAAGGTTGCATTAGTATCTCTATGGTTGTATTGATGCGTGTACAACAATCCTGAATGTGTGGGGGCCTTTGCCATGAAAAAAGTCGTCATCAGCCTTTTCGCGATCCTCGCAGGCATTAGCTTCGCCATGGCCGAGGACGCCGGCTGTGAGGCGTTCAAGTGGCCGGTGACGCGGGAGCAGACCCTGTTTGCCGCAGCACCGGCAACGCCGTCCGGAGCGGCGCTGGCGGTTGGTGAGGCTGCGGACCTGGCGCTGGTGCCGGTAGGGAAAGCCGGTTTTGCGGTAGCGCCCGAACGTGCGCCGGCATCGGACACGTTTGGCGCCGTTGCCAGCGTGGAGGTGCCGTCCGAGGGGGCCATCCAGATCAGTCTCTCGGGCGAGGCCTGGATCGATGTCATCCAGAATGGCCAGGCCATCAAGTCGGCGGGCTATAGTGGCGTGAAAACATGCCCTGGCATCCGCAAGAGCGTGCGCTTCAAGCTTGCGCCTGGCCCGGCCACCGTTCAGTTCAGCGGCGCGAAGAAAGCTGAGCTGAAGGTCGCGGTGCTGGCGCCGGAATGAGACGGCGCCAGTCAGGGGTAGAGGCCTTCATCGGTAGTCCGATGAAAGCCCGCGCTTTGTTTCAGCGATGTTCGATCGCGGTCAGCGGACCGGCGCCATCAAGGCGAAATGCGCGCCCTGCGGGTCCTGGCATTGGACGATCCAGCTGCCGCCCGGGACCTCCATCGGCCCCATCAGGATCTTGCCGCCATTGTCGGTCACCCGTTTGGCCGCCGCATCGATGGCCGGAACATTGAAATAGAACTGCCAGACCGGGACCGGAATCTGCTCGGGCTTGTTCATGATGCCGCCGCCGGATTCGGGGCCGGCTGTAAAGGTCTGGTAAGTGCCCACCGGGCCCATGTCGAAATCGCCGGCGTCGACCCAGCCGAACTGCTCGGAATAGAAATCGAACGCGGCTTTCCAGTCGCTCGTATAAAGCTCGTGCCAGCCGATGTGGCCCGGCGTGCCGGCCGGCACGACAGGCTGGTCGGGACCGTTTGGCTGCAGGAACATGAAGGTCGCGCCTTGCGGATCGGCGACGACGGCAAAGCGGCCGACGCCCGGAATGTCGTCGGGCTGGCGGTGAACGGTGCCGCCGGCTTTCTCCAGCGATGCCGTGGCAGCGTCGACATCCCTGGTGTGGATATAGCCAAGCCAGGCGGGCGGCATGCCCATCTTGGCTGCATCCTCAGGCAAGGTCATCAGGCCGCCGACGCCACGTTCGCCGACATTCATCACGACATAGCGCGGGATGCCGGGCGCCTTGTCGAAGGGCTGCGCCGTCCAGCCGATGACTTGGGTGTAGAATGCCTCGGCGGCGTCGAGATCTGACGTCATCAATTCGTACCAGAAGAAGGGCATCGGGGCTTTTGGCATTTCGGTCTCCTCACCTTTCATACGTGATCGTCGTCCATCATAGGACGATCCTCACGACGGGAATCCGACACCGCCCGGAAAACAATGGGTGTGTGTGCCAAGCGTTCCCTGGTTGCGCACCCAGCGGTTTTCGATTTCTCTACGGCTATGAAGGGTTGTCGTTCATGCGCTTGATGTCGCTCACGCCCGAGCTTGTCGCACTGTGCCATCGGGAGGAGGCCGATCCCGGCCCGGACCCGAGCTGGACAGACATGAACGACGAGGACTTTCGAGACCTTGCCTTGCGGCTGTCCAATGAAGCCGATGAGGGGCCGCTATGGGTGTTCGCTTATGGGTCGCTGATCTGGAAGCCGGAATTCGAGTCGGTCGAGCAACAGCTCGCCACGGCCTTTGGCTGGCACCGCTCTTTCTGCCTCGACATGGTGCGTTGGCGGGGCAGTGCCGAGCAGCCTGGGTTGATGATGGCGCTCGAACGGGGCGGACGCTGCAACGGCGTGATCTATCGCTTGCCGGAGGGCGAAAAGCCGGCGCAGGTCGAAAGGCTGCTGCGGCGCGAAATCAGCGACCACGAAAGCATCGAGACGGTCCGGTGGCTGCCGGTGCATACGCCGCAAGGCACGCTGCGCGCGCTCGGCTTCTGGGTCGGCGTGAAGGGCAGGGGAACGTCGCTGAACCAGCCGTTGGACAGAGTGGCGAGCGTGCTGGCCAGAGCCTGCGGGCATATCGGATCCGGCGCCGAATATCTCTACAACACGGTCAGCCACCTCGAGGCGTTCGGCATCCATGACCGCAATCTGTGGCGACTGCAGCAGCTGGTCGCAGAGGAGGTCAAGACCATTCATGGCTGTAAGCTTGAACCCGGCCATTCGCTCGCACTGTGAAAGCAGCCTCGGCCTCCGATAACATGAGTAAAAAAATCATGTTATTATCCAGCCTTTTCAGAGACTTGCGCCGAAAATTGACCAATTGATAAAAAAATAAAACGTGCTAGCCTTCCTCAAAAGAAAACATGGGGAACTGACGATGCCAGAAGGCCAATTCAGGGAAGGCATTGCGGGCGGCAGGCTCTCGGCCGACCAGTATGCGGATAATTTTTCCGACCTGCATCCGCCGCTCGATCACCACGAGGCGCTGGTCGAATCCGATCGCTGTTATTTCTGCTACGACGCGCCGTGCATGAACGCATGCCCGACCTCGATCGACATTCCACTGTTCATCCGCCAGATCTCGACCGGCAATCCGATCGGTTCGGCCAAGACCATCTTCGACCAGAACATATTGGGCGGCATGTGCGCCCGCGTCTGCCCGACCGAAACGCTGTGCGAAGAAGTCTGCGTGCGCGAAGTGGCGGAAGGCAAGCCGGTGCAGATCGGCCGCCTGCAGCGCTATGCCACCGACGTCGCCATGAGCGAGAACAAACAGTTCTACCCGCGCGCCGAGCCGACCGGCAAGACTGTCGCCGTGGTCGGCGCCGGGCCGGCCGGCCTTGCCGCCGCGCACCGGCTCGCCCGCCACGGCCATGACGTGACCATTCTGGAGGCGCGCGCGAAAGCCGGTGGCCTCAACGAATACGGCATCGCCGCCTACAAGAGTGTCGACGATTTCGCCCAGGCCGAAGTCGATTATGTGACCGCGATCGGCGGCATCGACATCCAGAACGGCAAGGCCCTCGGCCGCGACTATCAGCTGTCGGATCTGATCCGCAATTACGATGCGGTGTTTCTCGGCATGGGCCTTGGCGGCGTCAATGCGCTGCGTGCCGATGGCGAGGACGCCGACGGCGTCATCAACGCGGTCGAGTTCATTGCCGAACTGCGCCAGGCCAGCGACCTTTCC
>NZ_RZRK01000266.1:0-7342 GCF_003997835.1 Mesorhizobium sp. M7A.F.Ca.CA.004.12.1.1 | reverse complement strand
TTGTTGGAGGGCGTGTTGAGACTGTTCGTCGAATTGGGACACGCTTCGGCAATCGCGCTGGTCCTTGTCTCGGTCTGCGGCATCGCCCAGGCCGGCGCGGTGTCTGACAACTGGCGCTTCGGCACGAGTGAAGACGGCCTTGTCACGGCCTCGCTCTACGCAACCAACAAGCTGATCACCGGCGGCGGTGCCTTGAGCTACAGCCCGATCCTGACGATTGCCTGCCGGGCAAACGGCGAGCCGCATTGGACTGAATGGCTGCAATTGAACGACGCTGTTTCGGCCAGCCGCAAGATCACCATGTCGATCACGGTCGATCAGGAGAGCAAGTTCGATGAAAGCTGGGCGGTCGGGCCGCGCGGCCGGATGCTGGTGCGCGATGGCGCCGATGGCATCAGGCGCCTTGTCGCCGCGAACCGGCTCCAGCTTTCGTGGCGGTTCGGGCTGCTGGCGGGGCGCGGCGAGGCCGATTTCGACCTCGCCGGGTTCGGCGAAGCGGTCAATCAGGTAGCCGGCAGCTGCAACACCGATCCGCCGTGAACGGATCGTGAGCCAGGGCGGCGACAGGAATGGCTTGCTCAGGACCTCAAAATCTCTTGCTCAGGACCTCCGGCTGTCAGAACGCGACGACATCACCAGGCAGTAGCGCAAGTTCGGCCACGATGCCGCCGCCTGTCGTGGCATTGCTAACCGATCCATTCATGTTGGCGGTGCCCGCTAGCGGCACCATTTTTCGACGGCAATTGCAATTGCCTTGGTGCAATCGACGAGATCGCGCACCGAAACGCGTTCGTTCGGCTGATGCGCCTGCGCGGGGTCGCCGGGACCGAAATTGACGGTCGGCGTGTTGCCGAGGCCGGTCGGCAGGCCGATGTCGCTGTGCGCGCCAAAACCACTCAGGACCGGCGAGAGATTGGCTTCTTTGACGGCCTCCTGGAAGACGCCGACAAAGGGATTGTCCGAGGGGATTTCGGCGCAATCGGCGTCGAGGATCCACTCGACGCGGGCGGGGTGCTTTCGCAGGTAGGGGTCTGCCTGGCAGACATTGGCTATGTGCTCTTCGATTTCGCGTTTGACGTTGCCACCCAGTTTGAACTCGTCGTGCTCGCTCGGCAGATATTGAGCGTCGATGATGATCTCGCCGCGCCCTGCCATGGAGGACGGATGTTCGCCGGCGCTCATCTGGGTGACGATGATCTGGTTGGGCAGGTCCATCAACGGATGGTTCTTTCTGGGATCGAACATCCAGCGCCGGTTGAGGATGTCGATGCCGTCGAGGATTTGCCGGCAAAGCTGGACGGCATCGACCGGGCCGCTCGAATACCAGGCATTGGGCGTCAGCTCCGCATGCCCGCCTATGCCGTCAATGATGATCTTCCCCCACAGAATGCCGTGACAGAGCGGTGCGATCTTGTTCGCCGTCGGTTCGGTCATGATGCCGGCGTCGGCGTGAAAGCCGCGATCGACCATGGCCAGCGACCCCATGCCGCCGATTTCCTCGTCGACGACGGTGGTGAAGACGACGTCTCCGGACAGGGGAATGTCGAGTCCCTTCAGGATCTCGACGGCCATCAGCATGCAGGCGACGCCGCCTTTCATGTCGACCGTACCGCGGCCGTGTAGAAATCCGTCCTTGAGGACGGGCTGGAACGGGTCGGTCGTCCAGTGCCCTGCGGCGCCGGGCGGGACGACATCGATATGGCCGGTCAGCATGATGGAGCGACCGCCGCCCGTGCCCTTCAAGACGCCGCCGAGATTGGGCCGGCCTTCGAACGTCCTGCCTTTGTTGGCGCCGGCGCGCCCCTTGTATTTTTCGTAGAGTGCAGGGCCATCCGGGTCCCATAGATCGGTCGAGAAGCCGAGCGCCTCGATCCGCTTTTGCAGATAGAGCTGGCAATCACGCTCGCCGGGGCCGGCCTCCTTTGGATCGGATTTCACGATCGAGGGGAAGGCGACGAGATCGCTCAGCGTTTGGACGATACGGTCAGCGCTTGCCTCGACGCGCGCGGCAATGATCTCTTCCATGGACGGCATCATGATCTCCAACGTTGGGAAAGTCGGTCGGCGAGAAGGACGAAAACCAGAAGGGCGCCGACAATCCCCACCTGCCAAACCGTGTTGATGTTCAATTGCAGAAGGCCGGTCTTCAGCGTGACCAGCAGCAGGACGGCCGCGAACACGCCGCCAACGCCACCGCGCCCTCCGGTGATGGCGATGCCTCCAAGCATGGCGGCAGTCAGCGATTCGAGTTCGAGGTTCTGGCCGATATTGGGCCTGCCGCTGCCGAGCCAGGAGATCGAGACGAGCCCAGCGGCGCCGGCGAGCGCGCCACTCAAGGCGTAGAGGATCAAGCGAACGCGATCGACCGGAATACCGACCAGCCTGGCCGAGCGTTCGTTGAAACCCATGGCGTAGATCCAGCGCCCCCACGCTGTCGAGAGCAGCACCAAACCGGCTAGCGCAAAGCAGGGGATGGCAAGGGTGAGAAAGGGCAGGGGAATGCCCATGACGACGCCGCGCCCCCACACAAGCAGCCAGGAGGGCACGCCTGCTTGGGCCGCGCCGCCGGTAATGGCAAGTGCAGCGCCGGAATAGACGAAGAAGGTGCCGAGCGTCGCGATGAAGGGGAGAAGCGCGAGCCCGTTCACCAGCCATCCGTTCAAGGCACCGAGCATCGCGCCGGCCAGGATGCAGACGGCGGGCAGCAGGACCGGCGGCAATCCCAGCTTGAGGCAAAGCATCGCGACGATGGCGGACAGCGAGACCGCACCGCCGACCGAGAGGTCGATGCCGGCGCCACCGGCCATGATGACCAGCCCTTGTCCAAGGCCGACCAGGGCAAGGATCGTCGAGAACTGAAGAATGGTGGTGACGGTGCCGAGATTGAAAACAGAAGGCCTGAGCGCCAGCAGGCCGACAATCACGATCAGCCAAAGCATACAGAGCAAAGCCAGGGTAAGGGCCGGGCCTTGCAGGTTGCGGAGCGTTTTCATGCGCGGGCTCGTTGAAATCTGCCGAGCGGCAATCGGTTGCAAACAGCTTCGAAGCCAAGCACGCCGATGATGAGAACGCCGGTGACGACAGGCTGCCAAAGGGAAGGGACACCGATCAGCAGCAGGCCGTTCTGCAGGATTCTCAGAAGCAGCACGCCGAGCACGGTGCCGATCAGGCTGCATCTGCCGCCCAATATGCTGGTCCCGCCAAGAATGACCGCGGCAATGGCGTCGAGCGCCAGCGTGCTGCCGATCGTCATCTCCACATTGCGATAGGTGGCGACATAGAACGTGGCGGCAATGCCAGTCAGCACACCGCTGATGACGAAGGTCATGAAGCGGATCTTGATCACCGGGATGCCAGAAAGCCGCGCTTTTTCCTCCGAATTGCCGATCGCCAGCAGATGCAGCCCATAAGGGGTTCGCCGCAGCGCCAGCCAGACGGCCAGATAGGCAACGGCAATCACCAGGGCAGGGACGGGGACGCCGAGCACGCTGGTTGCAAGAAGATCTGTAAGGCTCGAGGGCAGGCCCGAAAGCCATTGCCCTCCGAGAAGTACGAAGACGGCGGTGCGGTAGACACCAAGCAGGCCGAGTGTACCGACAATTGCCGGAACGCGGCCGAGGACAACGACGGCGGCGGTCACGCATCCCAGCAGCGCACCGACCAAAGGGCCTGCAATGAGCGCCAGCAGCGGATTGCCGCCGGCGCCGAGCACACGCCCGATGGCGATGGCCGCCAGACCCATGACGATGCCGATCGAGACATCGATGCCGCCCATGGCGAGCAGCAGGGTCATGCCAAGGCCGATCAGCAGCAGTTCGACACTGTTGCGCAAGACCGTGGCTGCATTGCCTGATGTCGCGTAGTGCGGCGATGCGACAGAAAAGATGACGATCGCCAGCAAACAGGCGACAAACAGAGACCACTCCCGCCCGTTCATGGAGAAGACACCGTTTCCAAACTGCCGCACCACGTTCATCTCAGAGCTCAGAAGTTGAACTTGTCGACATTGTCCTTGGTGAAGACGGCCGGCGGCCCGAGAAGCAAAATGCCCTTGGCGGCATCATAGGTGACGGGCTTTTCCAGGCCGACGACCTTGTTTTCCGCTTCGAAGCTCTTACCGTCGATCAGCTGTTTGCCGGCCCAGACCGTGAGATAGCCGAGTTGCTCGGGATCCCAGAGAACGGTGAAGCCGAAGGCTCCGCTCTTCAGGTAAGACCGTGCCGTGTTCGGGCTGCAGTAGCCGGCACCGATGACCGAGCCGATCTTGCCTGCGGTTTCGATGGCCTGGGCTACGCCCGGGCATGTCGAGGAGGCGACGGCGATGATCGCCTTGATGTCCGGGTTGGCCGCCATCAGATCGCCTGATATTTGCGCGGCGCGTTCGGCGGTGCCGCCGGCGAATTGCGGCGCGAGCAGCTTCAGCTTCGGATATTTGGCGGTGGCTTGCTTCTGCATGAAGCCGATCCAGGCGTTGAGATTGGACGCCGTTGCCTCGCCGGAGACGATGCCGATGGTTGCGTCCTCGCCGACGCGCTTGACGAGTTCTTCGACAATGGTTGTGCCGAGGCCTTCGTCGGTCGCCTGCGCCACATAGACGGCGCGGCCGCTGTCGGGCGCGTCGCTGTCGCTGGTGAACAGCTTGATGCCTTTCGCCTTGGCGCTCTCGACCACGGGTGCGATGCTGGAGGCATCGAGGACGCTGACCGAGATCGCCTCGACGCCCTGATCGATCAGGTTCTGGACGATCTGCAACTGGTCGACCGGATTGGTGTCGACGGGACCGGAATAGATGAAATCGAGGCCCAGGTCCTTGGCGGCGCGATTGCCGCCGGCTTCCATGGCGTTGAAGTAAGGGATGCCGATCAATTGCGGAACGAAGGCGACCTTGTGTTTGTCCGCGGCATGCGCCGCGGTTGCAATGGCGAGTGACAGTGCGGAAGCGGCGAGCACTTTCTTGAACTGTGAAAGCATGTGTTTGAACCTCTCTGGAAATGACGTGCGTTTCAGTTTGTTTTTTCAAGCGCCCGCACGTCGGGATGAGCGCCTGTTATGAGCGAAACGACTTCCTCGTGATCGGTATCGGCCGCCAGCCGTTCGGCCACCTTGCGGCCGCGCCGGAACACCACGATGCGGTCGGCAACCTCGAAGACTTCGGAAATGTTGTGGCTGATGAGCACAACGGCACAGCCGCGCGCGGCAAGCCGCCGTGTCAGCGCCAGGACCTTGCGCGTTTCGGCAACGGCAAGGGCCGCGGTCGGCTCATCCATGATGACCAGCCTGGCATTCAGATTGAGCGCCCGGCAGATTGCGACGGCCTGGCGTTGGCCGCCCGACAGACTGCCAACAGGCGCTTCTGGATCGGAAATATGGGCGTCGAGCTCCTTCAGCAGGCCGTCGACGCGCTGGCGCATTTCTTTGCGCTTCAGGAACGGAATGCCAAAAATGGAGCGTTTCAATTCACGGCCGAGAAAGACGTTTTCTGCGATCGACAGGTTCTCCGAAAGCGCCAGTTCCTGAAAGATCGTCGCGATCCCCGATGCCGCGGCATCCTTGGGCGAGTGAAAGGCGACCGGATTGCCCTCGATCACAAGCTCCCCACCACTGGGCGGATGAGCGCCTGCCAGGATCTTGATGAAGGTCGATTTGCCGGCGCCATTGTCGCCGAGAAGCGCCAGCACCTCGCCGGAGCGGATCTCCAGATCGACATTTGCCAGCGCGGTCAGAGCGCCGAAGCGCTTGGCGATGTTTCTGGCGACAAGAAAGGGCTCTGTCATGACGGGTTCCCCGACGATTGCGGATCGGCTAGGCGGCGTTGCTGACCCAGCGCAGCACGTTGGTCCAAAGCCGCGCGTAGCCAGGCCATTCGACAAAACTGTTCGGCAGCCAGTGAGGACCGATGTCCGACGTCCAGACCAGCGTACGCCCTTCGCCATGGCGCCCGGTAACCAGCAGGGGATGGCCGCCCTGGTCCTGCGGCAGCCGCGCCAGGACCTCGACATCGTCGCGATCACGGGCGATGACCTCGTTGGCACCGAGCAGCAGCGGCCATTCGCCCTCGATGCCGGCAAAAATCGGATGATCCCTGGAACCAGTGATCTCAGGACGAAAGCCTTCCGGTATTTCGAGCCGGTCATCATTGGGAAGGCAGGTCACCGGCAGCGCCTCCTCGACCGCCGTGCGATGCCAGCGGGCCTTGCCGTCAATGCCCTGGAAGCTGAAATAGCCGCCGATCATGATCAGGCCGCCGCCGGCCAGCGTCCAGTCGCGCAGGAGCTTGAGCCGGTTGGGAACCGTTTTGCCGTGCAGCCAGACATCGGGGTGGAGCAGGAGTGAATTCGCGCCAATGTCGGACAGGATGATCGCCCTGTATTGCGACAGCCCTTCCATGGTGAAAGGCAGCTTCTCGACGGCCTCGTGAGCGGGCATGTAGTCGAGATCGAATTCGCTGCCCTTCAAAGCGTCCACCAGGGGTGTTGCGCCCAGGTGAAAGGTGACGCTGCCGAACTGGTCGAACCCCTTGTAGTGGGTCGCCGAACTCACCCAGCTTTCGCCGACAAGAAGGACTTTTGTTTTCGCCATGATCATACTCTCCTGATTTCGTCGGTTGATGCGGTGTTCCGCGCCAGGTCGAAACGTCGATAAGCCATTGTTTCAACTGGCCATCACGGCATTGTTCGCCAGGGCCGCAGCCTTCAGCGTGGCAAAGTCTGCGATGTAACCCTGCGCGCCTTCAACCGTTGTCGTCAGGCTCGCCCCGATTGCCGCATAGCGCGCGGCGTCGTCGAGCGACGCGCCATGCAGCCAAAGGGCAAGGAAGATGCCGGCAAAGCTGTCGCCGGCGCCTGTCGCGTCGACGCGATTGACCGGCAGCGCCGGCACCTCGATCTGCGGACCGCCATTCGCCGGAAAAACGACGGCGCCGAACTCGCCGAGGGTGAGCACGACCGTTCCCCGTTGTTTGATGCGTGATAACATCACTCGCACCTCTTCGATCGTCGTCGCCATACGGCTGCGAAAGTCGAAGATTTCCCGTATCATCACATCGTTGATGAAGGTCAGATCGATCTGTTTGACCATCTGCGAGAAGGTTTCCGGCGTGCGTGCGCTTTTGGGAAGACCGGCCGAATGCAGGCTCACCTTCCAGCCCGCCTGATGAAAGCGAGCGATGGACGCGGTCATCGTCTCGTAGTGGAAGCCTTCGATATGAAGGCAGGCCGGACGTTGCTCGGGCTGGATATCCAGATTGGCTGTCAGGTCGACCTCGCCAAGCTCGAACGGTTCGCTGATGATCGTCCGGCTGCCATTGCGCTCGATGATCACGATCGCCTGGGAGAGGCGGTTG
>NZ_RZRK01000265.1:0-7345 GCF_003997835.1 Mesorhizobium sp. M7A.F.Ca.CA.004.12.1.1 | reverse complement strand
CGTTGAGGTCGACGCGCACCAGCACACGCTTGCCGCTGATGTTGCCGATATCGTCGAGCTGTCAGGCAAGGGTGCCAAGGTCATCCTGCTCGCCCATTTCGGCCGACCCAAGGATGGCCCCTCGCCCGAATTCTCGCTGGAACCGATCGCCAAGGCGACAGCCGACGTGCTCGGCCGCCCCGTCGGTTTCGCCTCGGATTGCGTCGGCGACACGGCCGGAAGCGCTGTCGCCGCCATGAACAAGGGCGACGTGCTGCTGCTCGAAAACACCCGCTTCTACAAGGCCGAGGAGAAGAACGATCCGGCCTTCACGGAAAAACTCGCCGCCAATGGCGATATCTTCGTCAACGACGCCTTCTCGGCCGCGCACCGCGCGCATTCTTCGACGGAGGGGCTGGCGCATCTGTTGCCGGCTTTTGCCGGCCGCACCATGCAAGCCGAGCTTGAGGCGCTGGAGAAGGGCCTGGGAAAACCGGTTCGTCCGGTCGTCGCCATTGTCGGCGGCGCCAAAGTCTCGACCAAGATCGATCTGTTGATGAACCTGGTGAAGAAGGTCGATGCCCTCGTCATCGGTGGCGGGATGGCCAACACCTTTCTTGCCGCGCGTGGCACCAATGTCGGCAAATCGCTGTGCGAGCATGATCTCGCCGCGACCGCCAAGCAGATCATGATCGAGGCGGCCGAGGCCGGCTGCGCCATCATCCTGCCGGTCGACGGCGTCGTCGCCAAGGAGTTCAAGGCGGGCGCGGAATGCGAGACCGTCGCCATATCGGACGTGCCGGCCGACGGCATGATCCTCGATGTCGGCGCCAAAACCGTGACGGCCATCGGCGAATGGATCGACCGCGCCGCGACACTGGTCTGGAACGGCCCGCTCGGCGCCTTCGAGATCGCGCCCTTCGATCATGCGACGGTGGCAGCTGCCAAGCACGCGGCGTCGCGCACCAAGGAAGGCAAGCTGGTCTCGGTCGCCGGCGGTGGCGATACGGTGGCGGCGCTCAACCATGCCGGTGTCGCCGACGACTTCACCTATGTCTCGACCGCCGGCGGCGCTTTCCTGGAATGGATGGAAGGCAAGCCGCTGCCCGGTGTCGATGTGCTGAAGCGCTGAGGCTCCGCGGCGATCAACACTCGGAGAGCAAACAAGGCTGCCCGAGGCTTTCAATCGATTCGAGCTTTCCGATGCCATTCCTTTGGCGGTAGACTTCCGTTAAGCGCGGAACAACCGTTTCAGGAGAAGCAACAATGAGCGAACGTCTCGAAGACATTGCCGCCGCGATCGTCGCCGATGGCAAGGGCCTGCTGGCCGCCGACGAAAGTTCGGGCACCATCAAGAAGCGCTTCGACGTCATCGGCGTCGAATCGACAGCCGACAGCCGCCGCGACTACCGCGAGATGATGTTCCGCACCAGGGAAGCGATGACCCGCTACATCTCCGGCGTCATCCTCTATGACGAGACGATCCGCCAGAAGGCCGCCGACGGCACGCCGCTGGTCGACATCATCAAGGCGGCCGGCGCCATCCCCGGCATCAAGGTCGACGCCGGCGCCAAGCCGCTGGCCGGGTTTCCCGGCGAGACCATCACCGAAGGCCTCGATGGCCTGCGCGAGCGCCTTGCCGATTACTACAAGCTCGGCGCCCGCTTCGCCAAATGGCGCGCGGTGATCGACATCGATATCGCCAAAGGCGTGCCTTCGGGGACCTCGATCGGCTCGAACGCGCACGCACTCGCCCGCTATGCAGCCCTTTGCCAGGAGGCCGGCATTGTGCCGATCGTCGAACCGGAAGTGCTGATGGATGGCGCCCACGATATCGACACCTGCTACGACATCTCGAAGGCAACGCTGATCAAGCTTTATGACGAGCTCCATGCGGCGCGCGTCGTGCTGGAAGGCACCATCCTGAAACCGAACATGGTGCTGGCCGGCAGGAAGTCGGGCAAGGTGAGCAGCCCCGAAGAAGTCGCCGAAAAGACCATAAAACTGTTCCGCGAAACCGTGCCGGCAGCGGTGCCGGGCATTGCCTTCCTCTCCGGCGGCCAGGAGGACGAGGAGGCGACCGCCAACCTCAACGCCATCAACGCCATCGGGCCGCACCCGTGGAAGCTGACCTTCTCCTATGGCCGCGCACTGCAGGCCGCGCCACAGAAAGCCTGGAGCGGCAAGGCCTCGAACGTTGCCGCCGGCCAGGCCGCCTTCACCCATCGCGCCCACATGAACCATCTGGCAGCGCTCGGAAAATGGAAGGCGAGCCTGGAACAGGCCGCCTGATCACAGTCCTTTCTTCCTCCTTCGAACCCGGGCCGATGCGCCCGGGTTTTTTTGTTTGTGACTTGCCGGGCTTGGGGCGGAGCCTCTCCGTCCTTATTTCCTCTCGGGCGATGTCGGGTTGTGCTCATCCCGAACGTCCTTGGAATGACACTTCAGGGAGAGGTTCATGCATCGCAACAAGATCGTTTCGCGCGAAGACTGGTTCCAGGCGCACAAGGCGCATCTGGCGCGCGAGAAGGAACTGACGCGGCTCCGCGAGCGGATAGCGGCTGAGCGACGTGAATTGCCCTGGCTGAAGATCCGGAAGGACTATGTCTTCGAAACCGGGCAAGGGCCGAAGAGACTGGCCGACCTGTTTGCCGGCAACAGCCAGCTGATCGTCTATCACTTCATGTTCGGGCCGGGCTGCGTCAGTCATTGCGAGGGCTGCTCATTCCTTGCAGATCATATCGACGGCGCCAATCAGCATCTGCGGCATCACGACGTGTCGCTGGTCGTGGTTTCGCGCGCTCCACTGGCGGAACTTCTGCCTTACAAGCAGCGCATGGGCTGGAAGTTCGACTGGGTGTCGTCCTATGCCTCGGATTTCAACTTCGACATGCAGGTCTCCTTCACCGACAAGCAGATCGCCGCGGGCGACACCACCTACAATTTCGAGACCCGTCCACGAACATCGAAGGAGCTTCCCGGCACCAGCGTTTTCTACCGGGACGAGGCCGGCGACATCTTCCTCACCTTCATGTCGCGCGCCCGCGGCGGCGAGGCGCAGATCGGCGCCTACAACTATCTCGACATGACGCCGAAGGGCCGCAACGAGAACGGCCCCTATCACGGACTGATGGATTGGGTGCGGCTGCACGATGAATATCAGGGCAAGCAAGCGGGGCAGGCGAGTTGCTGCGATTGAAGAGCGTTCCCGTCGACCAAAACATGCGCTAAGGCTGCCGCTGATCGTTTAACGGTACTGCCATGCGCTTCCCGTCCCTACTCACCTGGCTCGCCTTCCCGGTCTATATCTGGCAAGGCCTCGGCGTGCGACGCCGCACCACGCGCATGCTGCCGGCGCAAGGGCCGGTCATGCACGAAATATCAGGCAAGGCGCCTGATATTTCGCTTCTGGTGCTGGGCGATTCGTCCGCCGCGTCGGTCGGCATAGGCAATTCGGAACATGGGCTTGCCGCGCAACTCGCCGTGCTGATTTCACAAAGCACAGGCCGCACCGTGCGCTGGCGGGCGGCCGGCTTTAATTCGGCAACGTCGGGCCAGATACGCGACCATGTCCTGCCCAATCTGTCGGCCGAACCGTGGACGCATATCGTGTTGGCCATCGGCACCAACGACACCAAGAATTTTCACTCCGTGCCGCGCTTCAAGAAGGAGTTCGGCGGCCTGCTCTACGGCCTGCGCGCCAAATGGCCGGAAGCACGCGTGGTGTGGTCGCCGGTGCTGGAGTTCACGCGGGCTCCGGCCATGCCGCCGCTGCTCGGAAAAATCCTTGAGATTCGCGCCACCGACATGAACCGGATGGGCGAACGCCTTTGCCTGGAGCGCGGCGCGGTGCCGGCGCCGCGCCTGCCGATCACCAATCCGGAAGCCGGCTTTGCCTCGGACGGCTTTCACGCCTCGGAAGCAGGCTACCGGGCCTGGGCCGAGCATCTGGTTGGCCCGGTGCTTGGCAATTGAGCACCGACGACAAGTGCCGTCCTACGTCAAATGCCCGAGCACGGCCGCCAGTGAAATCGCAGCCATGGCGAGCAGTGCCAGCTTCCAGAAATCGCCGCGTCGCTTGAGGCCTGGCCAGCCAAGCGGCTTGATCAGTTGAATGACCATGAAACCGACGATGACAAGGGCGAGGAATTTCGTCATGCCGCCTTTGACCAGCAACGCGCCCGGCTGTCAAAGCACGTCGTTCATTGCCTGAGAAAGAACGACGCCGCGATCCTGGGTCAGAACGCGGCGCCCGCCTGCGGCTGGCAAACGATCTACTTCAGCGGCTTGAGGCCAGCCTCGATCGAAGCGCGCTTCGGTTCGAGGAATGGCGGCAGAGCAAGACTTTCCCCCAGTGTTTCCAGCGGCTCGTCGGCGGTGAAGCCCGGCCCGTCGGTGGCGATCTCGAACAGGATGCCGTTCGGCTCGCGGAAATAGAGCGAGCGGAAGTAATAGCGCTCGACCTCGCCGCTCGACGGCAGGCGGAATTCGGCCAGCCGCGCCGTCCATTGATGCAGCGTCTCCTGGTCCGGCGCCCTGAAGGCGACATGGTGAACCGCACCGGCGCCTTGCCGTGCCGGCGCCAGTCCCGGCTGCACCAGGACATGCAGCTCCGCCGCCGGCCCGCCCTCGCCCATTTCGAAGACGTGAACCTGCCCCTCCGGCGACACATAGTCGCGCGCCTTGCGCATGTTCATCACCTTGGTCACCACCGCCTCGGTGTTGGTGATGTCGGGAACGCTGATGACGATCGGCCCGAGCCCGCGTATCTGGTGCTCGACCGGTACCGGGCTTTGCGCCCAGGGATGGCTGCCGCCCTTGCCGCCATCGCTGACCAGGCGCAGACGCTGGCCCTCGGGATCTTCGAAGTCCAATGACGCATAACCGCCGGTGTCGGCGATCTCTCCTGTTGCCAGGCCTTCGTCGGTCAAGTGTTGCTTCCACCAGGCAAGGCTCTCCCGACTGCCGACCCTGAGGCTGGTCCGCACGATGCTGTGCGTGCCGCGCCGCTCGCGGCCGACCGGCCAGTCGAAGAAGGTAAGGTCGGTGCCAGGCGTCGCTTCGCCGTCGGCATAGAAAAGGTGGTAGGCCGAGGTGTCGTCCTGGTTTACGGTCTTCTTGACCAGCCGCAGACCCAGCACCTTGGTGTAGAAATGAAGATTGCCGGGCGCGTTCGCGGTGATGGCGGTCAGATGGTGGATACCTGTCAGTTGCAAGCTCATCGTCGTCTCCCTGCTGTTGGGGAAGAATTTTCTCCCTCCATATCAGACCTGCGGTCACCCCGCTGAAGGCCTCGTATTCCGACAGTCCGTCGCCGGAAGCTGAACAGCGGCGCCGAAAACTACGCCGTCGCTATGAACAATCGGAAGCCGCAAACCTGCCTTGAGATACCGGTCGATGCGGCGAAAAACGATGCCTTGCCCTGCGGCGCGCGCACTGTCCGGAACTATTGTTCGCGCCCTGCCATCCTCCTGACAGACTGCTGTCAGGAGGGGTATGCGATAGTGCCTCTACACAGAGAGAGGAGACTAGCCATGAACGGTTATACCATTCTGCGCGGCATGCAGCACTATGTCGGCAAGATCCGCACGATGCGCAACGAGATCCGCACTCAGCGGTTCATGAACTCGCTGCCGGCGGACATTCGCAAGGATATCGGCTGGCCGGACATGTATGCGGATCGTGGCCCTCGCGGCAATTAAAGCCAATTTTTCGACCCGGCGATTGGATGTCGGCGCGTCAACGCCCAGATAACAGGTCCGGTGCGTGAGGATGGGAGCGAGCTTATGCCCGAACAGAAGACGATCGGCTTCCTTTTCATCGAAGGTTTTGCCGACTGGGAGTATGGGCTGCTGGCGGCCTCGGCGGTCGAATGGTTCGGCGCCCGTGCCATGTCGCTGACGCCTGATGGCAAGCAGGTGACTGGCATTAGTGGCTTTCGGCTGATCCCCGATCGCTCAACAGGCGCCAGCGAGAATGCCGATCTCGATGCCATTGCCATCATTGGTTCCGACCAGTGGACGAGCAAGGCACAGCCTGATGTAGGCAACCTGCTTGCCGCCATTGCATCGCGCGGCGGTGTGGTCGGCGGCATCTGCGCCGGCACGCTGGCGCTGGCCCGCGCCGGCCTGTTCGAGAAGGCCAAGCATACCAGCAATGGCCGCGAGTGGATCAAGGGTCATGAAACCGGTTATGCCGGTGCCGAGAACTACCAGGATGTGCCGCATGCCGTAGCCGACGGCAAAATTGTTTCCGCGCCGGGCTCGGCGCCGGGCACCTTCGCGCTCGCCTTTCTGAAGACGCTCTACCCCGAAAGAGGCAGCGATCTCGCGCGGATGCGGACACTGTTTGCCAAGGAGTATGCTGAAGGCTCCTGACAGTATGCTGTCAGGAGTGCCGTGCAATGGTGCCAGCTTCGGACACCACGCATTGGCGTCAAAGGACGATCGATGAAGAGTTGGAAAGACAGACTGAGCACACCTGGCATCAACGGCGTGAAGCCGACGCCGCGCACGATGGCCGATGTCATCGAAGGACAGCCTATGCTGGTGCCGACGGCGCGCCAGGTCGATGATTTCATCCGCTCGATTCCCGAAGGCATCGACATGGATGTGCGTGCGCTGCGTACAGCACTTGCCGTCGAGCATGGCGCCGAAGTGACATGCCCGGTCACCATAGGCTATCATCTGCGCACTGTTGCCGAAGCCGCCAACGAGGACCTTCAGCGCGGCATGGCGCTGAGTGACGTGGCACCGTTCTGGCGCGTGCTCGATGCGAAAACACCGACGACGAAGAAACTGTCCTTCGGCGCGGAGTTCGTCGCCGCGCAGCGCAAGCGCGAAGGGCTGAAACCATGAGGCACGCCGCCCAAAAGTGTTCTGCGGTTTTGGGATAACGGCATGCGCGAAAACACGATGCCGTGCCGTCCAAAAGTGGACATCAGTTTTGGGCGACATGCATAGAGACAACGCCGAGGGACCATACGATGCGCCGCGCCGACAGGCTCTTCCAAATCGTGCAGCATCTGCGCGGTGGCCGATTGGTCACCGCCCAGAAGCTCGGCACGTGGCTCGAGGTTTCCGAGCGAACCATCTATCGCGACATTGCCGATTTGCAGTCGACCGGAGTGCCGATCGACGGCGAAGCCGGCGTTGGCTACATGATGAGGGAGGGGTTCGACCTTCCGCCGCTGATGTTCACGCGTGACGAAATCGTCGCGCTGGTCGCCGGCGCCCGCATGGTGCGTGCCTTTGGCGGTGCCGCCATGGCGAGGGCCGCAGACGAGGCGCTGGTCAAGATCGGCGCCGTATTGCCCGATGCCGAGAAAGACCGCATCGCCCGCACCGAGATCCACACACCGATGTGG
>NZ_RZRK01000264.1:0-7354 GCF_003997835.1 Mesorhizobium sp. M7A.F.Ca.CA.004.12.1.1 | reverse complement strand
ACATCCCACTGGCCCGAATCCCACAGGTCCGCCGTGCCGCCATCCGCCGCCGGAGGGGCTGGCGGCAGACTGACGGAATAGTTGACCGAGAAAGAGATTTTCGGGCTGTAGGGCGTGGCGCTGAGAAAGGTCGGGCGCGCCTGGTGAACGGTCTTCAAGCCGCCCAGAGACTTCATGTGATCCGGGTTGCCGACATAGGTATAGTAAATCGGCAAGCCGTTATCATTGCCCGCAATCTCGGCCTCGAAAACCGTGCCGTCATTGGTACCGAAATAGAGGCGGCTGTCATGCAGTTCGATGCAGCGCGTGGCCCATCCGACGAACTTACACCAAGCCCCGGTTTCGAGATTGACGACGAACGACCATGCTTCCTGTCCGGCCGCCGTCACCGGCAACGCGACAATCGCATAGTTCATGTCCGGCCACTTGATGATCTCCCACGGCAGGGAAAGCCGGCGAGCAGCCTCACGCTTCCAATCCGGTTCGATATTGCGGGAGATAGCCGCAAGCGACAGCGCCGCCGCGTCTTTGTTGATGGCGGCTGAGATCGGCACCAGGCCTTCTTTGGTGGCCACGATCAGATCGCCGCCGGCTCGCATCGTACCACGCTTGCCCATCGGGTCCGTCAGATCGTAGCGGCCGACCAAGTTCCATTCCGCCGCAGTCGCACCAGCGGGGTTTGATCCTTCAAAGATTGCTGCCTCGCCTTCCGTGGTGACGAACACGCATTTGTCGTCGATGCCGTCGCCGGCATCGAGGGACCACGTAGCGCCGAACAGCAGCGAGCCGCCGCGCTGGAAGATGCCCGACAGGTTCAGCGAGCCCAGGGCGCCCGTCACGCTGTCCACCCCGAGATAGCGCGCGCGCATCGTGCCGCCTTCAATGAAGAACAGCCGATTGCGATAAAGCCAGACATGCGACAGGACAGAGGTCGCCACACCGGTAATCGCGGCGGAGATCTGCACCACGCCGCCCGGAATGTCAGCCTTCGCGGAGCCGGCAATCGAGCCGGTGACGGTCTCGTTGTCCTGAAACGTTCCGGTGATGCTCTGAATGTAGAGCGAACCCGTAGTGCCGTTGTCGATCGACTTGACGACAGTCGCGGTCGCGCCGCTGGTGCCGCCCGTGATCGTCTGGCCAGTCACATAGTTGACCGTCTGGGTATCGAAGTTCAGCCGATAGGTGGCCAAGCCATTGACGGCCGACCAATCGAAGGTGGTGCTGTAGAGCTGAAGGAAGTCCGTTCCGTTGACCGCCACCACGAACGAGCCGCCAGACGTGGTGAAATTCACATAGGAATAGTAGCCGGAAGTCTGGCCCGAAACGGACGCGGCCGGCGGCACAGTCGGCGAGGCCGGCGCTGTGACATCACGGATGGTGGTCGCATCGCAAGCCCAAATCTTCTTCGTGCCGCCAGCATTGTACGTGATGAAGCTTTCAACCGGGACGGAGCCGATCGTGGCACGCTTTACCGAGCCGCCGCGCATGCTGATGCCGGTAGAGGTCGGAAGGAAGTTTTCGAGGGTCTGGGCCGAAAACGGCTTGGATTTCACAAGGCTCTGATTGGTCACCCAGCCGGCGACAGGCGCGCCGAAAGTGTACGGCTGGGCCTTAGCCGCAGCCGGGACCGGAACAGCCTTGCGGCGGCCGGGGAAACGCTCGCCAAGCCTCACGGGGCACCTGTGACAGTCCCAGGCCACGCGACATTGCGACCGCGCCAGCTAAGGGGCGGCTGGCCCGACACGACCGGCTTTGAACCTGGATCTTTGTCGATCATGCGAAGCTTCAGCGTTTCAAAGTCGTCCTGGGCTTGCTGATAGGCAAGGCCCTTATTCTGCTTCCACCGGTAGATGATGGCGAGCTTCAGCAGCCGCTCGGAGAGCCTGAACGTGTCGGCATCTTCCGTGAAAGCCGGCTTCAGGGAATTGTTGCTCGCCTTCACAATCTCGTTTGAGACATAAAAGAACTTCACCGTCTCGGTGCTGGCCATGACCGGCCATTGGTGAAACTGGTCACCGAAAATAATCCAGTAGCCGTTCACCGTGGCGATCGGCGTCACCTGAAGCTCAATCCACTGATCCGGGCTGGTCAGATGGTTCGTTGCCCACAACCACCGGGACGACCAGAGCGAAGACGTTTGCTGCATTCGCTCATAGTCGTCCGGGAGGTCAAAATCGGCCGTGGTGCCGTCACCGATGAAGGTCTTCAGGACCAGCAGTTTTTGCCAGTCGTAGGCGTCGACGATTTCCGACGCCATCACGTTGGCAAGTTCCTGCATCTCAACCATTTCTCGATTGGTGGCGCCATAGACCAGCGTCGGCACGTCCATGCCGAGTACGGTCGCTGCACCCTTCACCACATCGAGAATGGACATCAGGCGGCGTCCCTCGCCCCGCCCTTGCCCTTGGGCTGGGTCCGCTCTTCAAGCAGCGCTTCCATGGCGGCCATTCGTTCGACCATGGCCGCGTTCTGCTCCGCCATCTGTTCAATGATGGCGTCCTTCTGGGCTTCGCGCTCGGATGCCTTGGCCGCGTCCGTGTTCTCGAGGAACAGTTTTGCCTGCTTGCGCATCTCGCGCATGTTGGGCAGGCGAACCTTATCCATCTGGCCTTCCTGAAGGTCGCGGACTTCTTCCACCGTACGGATGCCGCACTGACGAAGCACTTCGGCCTGTTCGGGCGAGACGCCAGGCCACGCCGCCAGCGCCATGCCATTGACCGGGATATCCTGACCCTTCTTGAAAGCATCATAGGCCGGCTCAATCTGCATCCAGCGCGCCGTCATGAACTTCAGCTTCTCGCCGTCCTGGTCCTCGCCCATCTTCGACGGGTCGGGCAGCATCAGGCGAACGCGTTCGGTGGTCTTGGTGTTCATCGGCGAGTGCGAGGGGGAATAGGTCACCCAGTCCTCCGCCTGCCGCTCCAGCAAGCGCCGGCCGCTGGCGTCGAGCTTGTAGCCCTTCAGGTCGCATTTCTCCGTCACCGGATCGCCTTTGACCGCCAACATCTCGTAGCTCGTCTTGAACCCCATCACGCGGATCATCGGGGCTTGGTTTTCGGACATGTGCATTGCTCCTGAAACGTAGCGGGCGCCGAAGCGCCCTTATTCGCTGATGAGGTCGCGGAGGTCGGGAAGCTCCGCCAAGATGGCGTCTGCCTGGTCCTCGTCGAATTCTGCTGCCTTGAAGGCTTCGGCTGCGCGAAGGCGCTCGCCACCGTTCCAAAGCTTCCTGATGTTCGTTACCGCGCCGGTATCGGCTGACGCGGCCTTTGCTTTCACTTTTGGCATTCCGTACTCCTGCGGTTGAAAGGGGGACGGGCGGAGCCGAAGCCCCGCCCGGAAGCCGGATCAGTACGGGAAGGCGCACATGACAATCTTCGCCGAAGCGTCGATTGCGTAGGCGCAGACCGTATCAGTCACGGCGGCGGCAACCTTCAGGGTGCCATCCGTGGTGGCCGACAAAACAAGGCCGTTGCCGTCCGCACCGGAGACCAGCGCGGTCGTAAGCGTTGCCACGCCCTTGACCTGTATCCAGGCATATTCGCCATTGCCGGGGGCAGCAGCGAGAACGCCGGCACCGTTTGCGGCGGTGTCGGACACGTCAGAGGTGACTTCGTTCGTCTGACCGGCAGAGACGCCGGCCGGCGCGTAGAAGCCAACCACGTTGTTGGCGACGGCGGCGATAGCGCCGGCACCTTGGTTGTATTTCACGAACCGATAGACCTTGCCGTCATAGGATTCGTAGGTGTCGCCAAGGCGGGGAGCCTTGCCGCTTTCCGCGCCCGTGAGATCAGCCGCGGTGTAGGTCTTGGTGATGTTGGCGCCAACAAAAGAGGTCATGGTTTCCGCTCCTTATGCCGCGTCGAAGAGGACGCCCTGAAGCGACCGGTTCGAGGTGACGAGGTTGCCCATCCAGTAGAACGGGATGACAACGGCGTCCTGGTTGACGGGCTTCTTCTCGTCGTCCTGCGTCCACTGAGCTTCCTTGTGCTGGTCGACGTAGACGTAATCCGTGTTGAGGAAATAGCCCTTCTCTGCCGTGGTCGTGAAATTCGTGTTGTCGTCGAAAATCACGTCTGCGGTCTTGTACTTCAGGCCGATGAAGCCCGACTGGGCCATGTCGGCGTCCATGTACCGCTGAAGCTGCTGCTCGCCGAGTTCGTACAGCGAATAGAAGTCATGGCTGAAGGTGATGATGTCCGGCTTGTCGGCGCCGCGCGTCAGAGCAAGCCAGAGTTTGTTCATGTCGGCCTTGAACGATGCGGCGTTTGCTGCCGAAGGCGAGGCGGCAAGGTTGGTGCCGGTGGCCTCCAGAAACTTGTTGCGCCAGAACGTCCAGGTTGCGGAATCGATGCCGCCGACCGTGCCCTGACCATTGGTCTGGAGAATGTTGGCCAGGCCGCCGATCTGGTTGGACAGCGAACCATCCGAGTACAGATCGACCGAGAAGTTATTCGCGGCGGTCTTCAGCGCGTTGCCCTTCTTGGTCTTGACGAGGTTGATCATCGCGAACTTGCCGCTGTTCTGGCGAAGCTCCTTGCCGCTGGAAACGACATGCAGCGCGACCTGCGCCCAGTCGAATTTCGCGGACGTGACGACATCCGAGCCGTTGGTGTTCAGCGTGTCGAGGCCGGCATAGCGTTGATAGGTGTTGTTTTCCGCGTATTCGAGCTGCACCTGAATTTCGGTGCCGCCATCGAGGTTGCGGATCTTGTTCTTCTTCTTCAGCCGGTTGAGGAAGGCGTTGTTCTTCGAAACGTTGTCCGCCACCTCGTTCGCGCTGTTGCGAAGCGTGGTGGACACCATTTCAGTGAAGGTGGTCGACGGACCAGCCATGGTGTTTAACCCTTTTGATTGCGATCATAGACAGCGGCCAACTCTTCCTCTTCGGTGAGAGCCCGACCCTTGCCTGATGCGGTTGATGGGATGTTGACGGCGGCGGCTCGACGAGCGCCTTCGACCTTGGCGGCGCCATTCGAAGCGGCTGGCTTTCCAGCGGCTGCTTTGGCCCGAAGATCGGGATCGGCGTTCACGGCCATGTCGTAAGCCAGACCGAACACGGCCTCTTTCGAGGCGGCATCGCCAAGCTTCCTTCGCGCCTTGTGGATTGCTTCAACCATGTCGACTTCAGGGATTTCCGAGTAGAGCGGCTTGTCGGCTGACAAGCGGGTCAACTCAGTTTCGGCCGATGTCTGGTCGGCGCGTTCCTGAAGCTTCTGGTTTATGCGGTCGTCGATACTTGCGGGGTTTCCGACCGTTGCGAGCAACGTTTTCAACCCGGCAATCTCTTGCCGCAATTCGCTTTCGCCCTGCTGGACGGTCTGGCCAAATGCTGCTGCGATTTTGTCGCGCACGCCGTAGCTGTCGATGATGGCCATGATGGATTCGACGGGAGCCCGGTCCAGATTGGCCTGGGCATTGAACAGAAAATCGATTGCCTTCGCAGGCGTTACCACCGACCCATCAGCGAGCTTGCGGCCCTTCTGCGGGTCGAAGTAGTGGGAATGCCGATCGATGACTTCCTGAATTGGCTTGACGGTCGAAAGCTGCCGGCCATGATCGGACAGGCGGCCTTGCAACTCCTGTTCGCGAGCGGCGACGAAGGCGCGAATTTCGGCGGGCGTCTTCTCCCAGGCACCTTTGACGACATCAGCGCCCTGAAGACCTTTCCAGTTGTCAGGCAGGGGAACCGTGCCGGCGCCAGGCGTCAGACCATCGCCAGCCGGTTCCCCGCCATCACCGCCTTTCGGCGATATCGTATCGGCCGCTTCGGACCGGTCCCCGCTTGCAAACCTGCCGTTCTCACGCTCCGCCCCGTTATCGCGTTCGTTCTTGTTCCAGATGGCTTCCAGAGCCGTATCATCGGCGGCAGCATTGTCGTTGATCGCGCCGGCATCGACGACGACCGGTGCGGCTTCAGCCACGGCAGCAAGTTGAGCGCTCATCGAAATTCCTCTGACACCTGAAGGCCCCGCTTCTGGCAGAAGTCGGGATTGCGAAATTTGCCCTTGGTCGGGGAAAGGCTGGGCTCGTACTCGACGCAATTGTGTTTCTTCAGATCATCGCGCCGCTGAGAGCGTGAGCCGATTACCGCGCCGTTGATCGGCGAGCGGTACTCCGGAATGTCGGAGATGACATTCGGCATGCTGATCTGGCCGGCGAATGGCTTCTCCATGGGAGCGCCCGTTTGCCGGTCAACGAAGATGCCGTTTCGAAACACGTACCGAGCCATTTCAAGTCCCGCTTGGAGGCAGGATGAAGGGTGCGGTCTGTCGGTGCGAAAAGATAAGCCGTTTGGAATTCAGGAGAGAAGCAGGACCATCAGCGTGTCGTCGTCGACCATGGCGTCGAGTTCGCGGGAGATCATCAGTTGGCCCATCTTGGCCATGATAGAGGCCATGGGGTCGGCTTGGGGCAGTTGAGGGACATGCATCTTTGCCATAAGCGCTTCAACCATGGCCGGCGTCAGCTCCGGCAGGATTTCCGATTCAAGGGGTTCAACTTTGCGGGCGTGAATGTCGACGGGCTTGCCGTGCCGGTCCAGATAGATCGTTGGGCGCCGCCTGTAGTGACCGGCGCCAGGTTGGCGAGTGTCAGTTTCAGGGGGCACAATCTGAAACGCATTTGCCTGGAACGCATTCCCCTGGAAGGCTGTGGCGAAGGCCATATCCCGATCCTATAGGCCGGACGCTGCCACAAAAAACGCGTCGATCTGCCCGTCGTCGAAACCGAGCGCGGCGAAGCCGGCCAGCATCATAGGTTCCGTCCGGACGAACGAGCCGCTATTCTCGTATGCGATCTGAACTGCCCTGCTCTGTGCTGAGACGAACGATTCTACCGCATCGAGCAGACCTGATGCCAGAAGCTGTAGTTTGAACTGCCTGGCCGAGACACTGGCAGGGATCTCCGGTTTGCTCACAGTCGGCACATAGGGCGCAACAACCCCAGCGATGGCAACCGCAAAAATTTCTGGCCCATAAACCGTGTCGTCGTCGGGAGAGGCAGAAAACGGGATCCAGCCGAATTGCGGATGGTTGATCTCAACATCGATCGTGCCGGCCGCATTGTATTTCGGGTTGCGGAACTCCATCAGGAAATCCTCATCGCCAAGAACGTTCTGCGTCGGATTGCGCCGCCGCCCGTGGAGACACGACCCATAGCGCGCCAAGTTCCCGACAGAGCCGTGCCGCCTTTGATAAAAGGTGCGCCACCCGAGCCATACGTGGTGTCATCGCCGGGGTCTGTCGTGACGGCTTCTGAGAAACCAGCCGGTTGCAGCGTAGACCCGGCCATCGTTAGACCTTCCGTGATCAACGTGGCAGTTAGGCTGAACACTTTGGCGTAAGTACCGGCC
>NZ_RZRK01000263.1:0-7384 GCF_003997835.1 Mesorhizobium sp. M7A.F.Ca.CA.004.12.1.1 | reverse complement strand
CCTCCGCAGAGGCTTTAGATGACCACCAAGCACGCGCCCGTTCTCATCATCGGTTCCGGCCCGGCCGGCTATACGGCGGCGGTCTATGCCGCCCGCGCCATGCTGAAGCCGATGCTGGTCGCCGGCCTGCAGCAGGGCGGGCAGTTGATGATCACCACCGATGTCGAGAATTATCCCGGCTTCGCCGACCCGATCCAAGGTCCGTGGCTGATGGAGCAGATGCTGAAACAGGCCGAGCATGTCGGCACCGACATCATCAACGACATCATCACCGAGGTCGACCTCAACGTGCGACCGTTCCGCGCCAAGGGCGATTCCGGCACGACCTATACCGCCGACGCGCTGATCATCGCCACCGGCGCGCAAGCGAAATGGCTGGGCATCCCGACCGAGCAGGACTTCATGGGTTTTGGAGTCTCGGCCTGCGCCACCTGCGACGGTTTCTTCTACAGGGGCAAGGATGTCGCGGTGGTCGGTGGCGGCAATTCCGCGGTGGAAGAGGCGCTCTATCTGTCCAATCTCGCCAGGAGCGTGACGGTCATCCACAGGCGCAGCGATTTTCGCGCTGAACGTATTCTGCGCGAGCGGCTTCTGAAGAAGGACAATGTCCGCGTCATCTGGGACACGATCGTCGATGAGATCACCGGCCGGCCCGGCAAGACGCCGCTGCCGCCCTCGGTCGAGGGGCTGAAGCTAAAGCATGCGGTGACCGGCGAGGTGTCGCACCTCAAGATCGACGGCGTGTTCGTGGCCATCGGCCATGCGCCGGCGGTTGAACTGTTCGCCGGCAAGCTCAAGCAGAAGCCGAACGGCTATCTGTGGACAGCGCCGGATTCGACCCGCACCGATGTGCCGGGCGTGTTCGCGGCCGGCGATGTGACCGACGATATCTACCGCCAGGCGGTGACGGCAGCGGGGCTCGGCTGCATGGCCGCGCTCGAGGCGGAGAAGTATCTGGCCGGCATCGAAGTGCATCGCGAAGCGGCCGAGTAGAGAGTTCAGAGAGCGGCTTAGAAACGCCGTGTAAAAGCCTGATTTTTCATTCAGACGCCAAAACAGAACGAGGGGAATCATGGCGTTGGACTGGGACAAGCTACGCGTGTTTCACGCTGCGGCGGAGGCGGGGTCGTTTACCCATGCGGCCGAGACATTGCATCTCTCGCAATCGGCGATCTCGCGGCAGGTCAGCGCGCTCGAGCATGATGTCGGCGTGCCGCTGTTCAACCGCCACGCCCGCGGGCTGGTGCTGACCGAGCAAGGTGAGATGCTGTTTCGCACGGCGCATGACGTGCTGATGAAGCTGGAGACCATCAAGTCCCGGCTGACCGAGACCAAGGATCGCCCGTCGGGCGTGCTGCGGGTGACGACGACGGTGGGGCTGGGCGCCGGCTGGCTGACCGAGCGGGTGCAGGAATTCATCGAACTCTATCCCGAAATCAGCCTGCAGTTGATCCTCGCCAACGAGGAGCTGGATCTCACCATGCGCCAGGCCGATTGCGCCATCCGGCTGCGCCAGCCGCAGCAGCCGGACCTGATCCAGCGCCGCCTGTTCACCGTGCATTTCCACCTCTACGCGGCCCCATCCTATGTCGCCAAGCACGGCAAGCCGTCTTCCGTCGCCGAGCTGAAGGCCCATCGCATCGTCACCTTCGGCGTGCCGGTGCCGTCGCATCTGTCGGAGCTGAACTGGCTGGAAACGGTCGGTGATTTCGAAGGCGGACAAAGGGTGCCGACGCTGCAGATCAACGACATATTGTCGATCAAGCGGGCGGTGCAGGGCGGTGCCGGCATCGCCATGCTGCCCGACTATGTGATCAGCAAGGACTCCGATCTGGTGCAGCTGCTGCCGGAGACCGAGGTGCCGTCTTTCGACACCTATTTCGCCTATCCCGACGCGATGAAGAACCAGGCCAAGCTGCATGTGTTCCGGGACTTCATCATCGCCAAGGCCCGAAGCTGGTCCTTCTGATTTTCGTTTTCACGCCCTACGGGATTATCCCCGCCAGGGCATCAGCCGAGGCAGCCAGCCGGGCACGTTGCGGCGGTAGGTCTCGTATTCGGCGCCATAACGGCGGCTAAGCGTCGGCTCTTCATAGAGCCTGACGAAGGCGCCCATGGAGACAGCGCTGACGGCGGCATAGGCGACCAGCGCCCAGCTCGAGAACAGCAGCGCCTGGCCGAGGATGATCGACAGCACGGCGACATACATCGGGTTGCGGACATGGCGGTAGATGCCGCCTATCACCAGCCTCTCGGTCGGGGCGACCGGTGCGGGTGTGCCCAGGCCCTCAAGCGCAAAACGGCCGAAGGCATGCAGGAGTGCCGCGCCCGCGGCAACGATCAGAAGCCCGCCAACAGGGGCAAAGCCCGGCAGGCTCGACCAGGGCAAGCCCCAGCGATCGGTCAACAGCCAGGGCACCAGCCCGGCAACCACGCACGGCGCCGCGATGAAGAAGGCCGCACTGCCGGCGATCGCCGAAAACCTCCGCATTGGCTGCTTGCTCCGCGATTGCCTTAGAAATGCACGCCTGCTGCCCGCTTCCACATCATTGCCCAGTTTTGGCATTTCGAGCCGAAAGCCAGCCGAGATTAGCGATTCTGTAGTTGCAATTGCCCGATTCAGCGCTCCATTTCGACGATTTTGCTGGTCCTATTGGCTTCTGGAATGGGTTAGACCACAGCCTGCGTCTTTTTGCATGTGTGTGTTGCAAAATAGATGCTTGTTTCTTGGGCATGATGAGCACATATATAGATCATCTCCTGGGCGCGTTCTCCTCCCATTAGCGCCCTCGAGTGTTCCCCTCTGGAGGTTAGCCTTAACAGGCACTCCAATCAAACTCAGCCGGATCTTCATTGATCCGGCTTTTTTGTTGCCTGTACCCTGCTGGGCCGGCCAAAAATTCCATCACAATTGCCACGTAACGGTGACATGTAACCTCTGGTAACATATCCCGGACGCCCGCGACCTGCTATGTAGATCATAGGACGCGGTGTGGTTCGGACGGGAGATGGGGGCATCACTCGTACGGCCCGGGCTCAGGCGGCTACCGCGTCCGAACCGTTTTTCCGCCGAACTCGGCGGTACCAAATGCGGCGGACCTGACGTTTTACCTCCCAAGGAAACGGTCCGCGAACAAAACGACGTCCGGTCCCCGCCGGACGTCGTTTTCTTTTGTTCCCCCGAATCAGGTTCGAGAGGAACGCCACGCCATCAGGCAGCCTTGCCGTTGGTGTTCATGGCGTCGTCAGCCAGACGGCCGGTGAGTTCGGCCATGTGGTCGAAGACGGCACGATAGCTGGCAACGCCCGCGGTCGCCGAGCGCAACTCGATGATCAGGTCGCCGATCTCGGCTTGCGGCATGGTTGCCTCGACGACATCCCATCCCGGCCAGTCGGGTCGCGCGTCGTAGCCGAGGATCTGGCCGCGCCGCTGCGGGATGAGAGCGATGATCTTCGAGGTGGCGTCGGAGGGGGTGACGATCTCGACCTTCATCACGGGCTCCAGGAGCACCGGCAAGCACGCGGCCATGCCTTCCTTCATCGCCAGCCTGGCCGCCATCTGGAAGGCCATGTCGGAGGAATCGACCGCATGATAGGAGCCGTCCGACAGGTTGACTGCGACATCCACGACCGGAAAGCCCAGCGGCCCGGATTTCAGATAGTCGCGGACCCCGGTCTCGACCGACTGGATGTAGGTCTTGGGCACGACGCCGCCGGTGATGGTGTCGGTGAACTGGAAGCCGGAACCGCGCGGCAGCGGCTTGATCTCGATCACCACGTCGCCGAACTGGCCATGGCCGCCGGACTGTTTCTTGTGACGGCCGCGCTGCTGCGCCGATTTGCGGATCGTCTCGCGATAGGGCACCGCCGGCGGATGACCTTCGACCGGTATCTGGTTCTTGCCTTCCAGCCGCTCGCGCACCACGCGCAGATGCATCTCGCCATGGCCCGACAGCACGGTTTCGGCCGAGTCCTGATTGTGGCGCAGGCTGAGCGAGGGGTCCTCCTCGGCCAGCCGCTGGATGGCGGCCGACATCTTCACTTCGTCCTTGCGCTCCTTGGGGCGGAGCGCGAAGGCGAAGACCGGCTGCGGCGGCTCGAACTGGACGAGCGGCTTGATGCCGCCCTTGGCCGAGCTCAGCGTCTGGCCGGTCTTGACCTCGTCCAGCTTGCCCAGTGCCACCGTGTCGCCGACCTTGGCGATGGAGAGCTTGGACTGGTCCTTGCCGAGCATCCGGTAGATGCCGGAAACCTTGGCCGTGTCGCCGCCGGGCAGCCAGAGTTCGGAACCGTCGACGACCTGACCGGAGAGGATGCGCGACACCGACAGCTTGCCGCCATGCGAGGTGTGGATGGTTTTCATCACCTGGACCAGGGTAGCCGCGCCGTCGGGTGCACCGAGCCGTTTGCGGGTCGCCTCGATGTCGGGCGCGTCGTGGCGGATCGCCTTCAGGAGGCGCAGCACGCCGTTGCCTTTCTCGGCGGTGCCGATCAGCACCGGGATCACCGCACCGTCACGCAGGTCGGCGGCGAGGTCGTCGAAGATCGCATCCTTGGGCGGCTCGATCTCCTCGAGCAGTTGTTCCATCAACTGGTCATCATGGTCGGCCAGCGTCTCCAGCATCGAGAAACGCGCTTCGAGCTCGCGCGCCTTGTCGTCGCCGGGAATCTGCGCCACCTCGCTTTCGGCATATTCGCGATAGATGTAGGCGCGCTCCAGCGCCAGGTCGATCGAACCAATGACGACACCGTCCTTGCGCAGCGGAATCTGGCGCAGCAGCAACGGCACGGCACTGGCCGGCTGCAGCATCTTCAGCGTGTCGCGCACGCCGGTGATTGCCTTGTCGACCTTGTTGAGGAACAGAATGCGCGGCACTCCGAGATCGTCGAGCTTGCGCATGATCAGTTGCAGGGCAGGGATCTTCTTTTCATCGGCCTCGGCTACGACGACCGCGAGGTCGCAGGCGGCCAGCACCGGTTCGGCCTCGAAAGAGAATTCGATGGAACCGGGACAGTCGACGAAGGTGATCTGCTCGCCCATGAATTCGGTCGTGGCGACCGTCGCCTCGACGCTCATGGCGTGGGCGCGCGCCTCGGGCGAATGATCTGAAACGGTGTTACCTGATGAAACGGGATTTTGTCGGGGAATTGAGCCCGTACGGGCCAATATGGCTTCGAGAAGTGTCGTCTTACCGCTTGCGAAGGGACCGACTATGGCAATGCATTTCGGTCCCGTGCGTCGTCCTCCGGCGCGAGTACCCATGACTGACCTCCACTCAGGCGTTTCCCGTAGGACCGACTGGCATGTATGGTTCAGGCTTGGTCAATCGGTCCTGAGCGGCGGCCGGCCTGTTCGACCGTCGCGGGCGGGGTTCTTTTCAAGTGCCACCTGCCCAAAGCCATCGTCCCACTTGTTTGCCGGCAGGGCAAGAAAAATAGAAACCCTTTGCTCGGCAGTGGACCGTGCGGATCATATGCTGGGGCTGGCAGCGGGAAGCTGTTGCACGTCGACCGATATCGGCCGAAACTGAAAACAGGCGACCCGTCGCCCGCTGCTTGAAGGACCATCGACCCATGAAGATCATTGCCTGCGGCAGCGTGCCGACCGTCATCGCGCCGGAAAAATACTTCGCCGGCCGGGTGCTGCAGACGCCGATCATCGAGAAAGAGGCGCCGGCGCGGCTGCGGGCCACGCTGGTCAGCTTCGAGCCGGGCGCGCGCACCCACTGGCATACGCATCCGCTTGGCCAGACGCTGTACGTGACGGAGGGCGCCGGGCTTGCCCAGACGTGGGGCGGCCCGATCCAGGAGATCAGGGCCGGCGACGTCATCTCGTTCGCGCCTGGCGAAAAACACTGGCATGGCGCGGCGCCCAAATCGGCGATGACGCATATCGCGATGCAGGAGGCGCTCGACGATGTCCATGTCGATTGGCTGGAGGGGGTCACCGACGAGCAGTTTGGCGGTCGAGACACCTAAGCCGGCGGAGGGCAGGCTTCTTGCCGCAGCGATGACGATCGTCGCGCAAGCTGCAAAACCGCTGGCATTTAAACCACTCGGACGCCCAGAAAATTCAGCCTCCGCCGGGCGCCTTCCCACGCCCTGATGCTGACATCGTTGAGATAGCAGTCCATCAAGACCCTGCAGCCGACCAAGATCTCGACCGGTTGTCCAGCAAAAACCATTGCGCCCGGCCGCCCAAAAAAATTGTGTATTGTTCCGTCGTCAAAGCCATTTTCTCCGAAATTGGCGAAATCCCCTACGTCCCCTTCAAACCAACGCTGAAAATCGACAAGGGTGCTGTTGCTTCGGTAATCTCGTCCCACGGCTTGATCGCCTGAAAAGGTGCCAAAAACGACATCGGTCGCCTGAAGGACTCTGGTGTGGCTGTAGCCGATTTCGTCACGCATCCACCTGTACCTTGTGTCGTAGGTGGAGACGAATTCCGCAAACAAGTCGAGCCGGCCGGTCTTCTTGGGAGTGTAGGTAAACCAGATGCCGCTTTCGAGCATGGCGTGCAGGTAATCTCTATCGCCGGCGCTGTTGTTTTCGAAAAATACCAAGCCGCCCAAATCCGGCGCCCCATCCCACTCGTAAGATTCGTCTCGCAGAATGCGTCCGTCCCCGGTCCGGTTGAACCAGCTGTATTTGTAGTTACCGAAGGTGCCAGGCCAAAAATGGAAATACTCATAGGGATCGCCTTGCAGTTGCCGCGTTTCCATCGGCATCGCCCCATCTTTGCGGCGCGGCAAGACAACCATTTCGGAGCGATCGAAACTGTTGCCTAGAATTCGCTTTCGATCGTTGCGATCGGCAAAGCGTTTCAGTTTTGCCCTGGTCCATTTTTCAGCTTCCTCGGTCCAGTAACAGCCCGACTGTGCTTTCAGGTAATCAATTTTTGCCTCGCCAAGAGCGGAGATCTGGCCCTCGTCGTTAGGGTCCGACTGCTTGAAATAGTTCATTGATGTGGCTGTCTGCTCGGCAAATGAAACACTGAGCGCCTGCTTGAACCGCTCGGTATTTTCAGTGCCCGGCCCGGACACTATGAATTCGCCGTCGTGATTGTTTGATGGATTGCCGCCTTTGGCCATGATGCATCTCCCTTCTGAGGCTTCATGGTTGATCGAATGCGGCCGGCTTCCTAGTCGTCATATGACGATGGTCCGCGGGTTCGCTGCGCACGTTTCCCGGATTGCAAGCTGATTTCGCGCGTCTGGCTCGCACGCCATGCCGGCCGGCAACGTCCCTCGGAGCCACTTCGGCTTTGACTGTAGCACCTGCATGGCCTCTAACTCACGTCTGGATATAGCCATGTCAAAGCACCGTCTGCCCCTGGTCGCCGCTATCTATCTTGGTTCGTTCGTGGCTCTGCTCGACGTCAGCA
>NZ_RZRK01000262.1:0-7385 GCF_003997835.1 Mesorhizobium sp. M7A.F.Ca.CA.004.12.1.1 | reverse complement strand
GCATGAGGCCGCCGGCTACAAAGGTTCGCTCTGGCTGCTGCCGGATCGCGGCTACAATGTCGTCGGTACCACCGACTACCGGCCGCGCCTCAACACCGTCGCCATCGAGTTTACCCCGGTGGCACCAGGTGCGGCACCTGCTGCCGGCCAGCAGCAGACCGGCGTCAAGGCAACGCTCGCCGACACCATGCTTCTCACCGACGACAAGGGGGCTGATGCCACAGGCCTGGATCCGCTCAACGGCGTGCGCGCGGCAAGCGGCGACATGCCGATCCTGCCGCAAGCCGACAATGGCAAGCTGGCGCTCGACAACGAGGCGATCGTGCGACTGCCCGATGGTTCGATGTTCATCTCCGACGAATACGGCCCGAACATCTATCGGTTTTCCGCCGACGGGCATCTGCTGTCGGCAACCCAGCCACCGGCTGCGCTGGTGCCGATGCGCCACGGCACGCCGAACTTCGCCTCGGACAATCCGGGACCCGGTGCCGCCGAGCCCGATCCGAAGGATCCCGACACCGGCCGCCAGAACAATCAAGGCCTCGAAGGCATGGCGATGACGCCCGACGGCAAGTTCCTGATCGCCGTGCTGCAGTCGGCGGCCAGGCAGGACGGCGGCGATTCCGGCTCGACCCGCCAGAACACCAGGGCGCTGGTCTATGACACGTCCGACCTCGCCCATCTCAAATTGGCGCACGAATATGTCGTGCCGCTGCCGGTGTTCAAGGATGCCAAGGGCAAGACCAAGGTCGCCGCGCAGAGCGAGATCGTGGCACTCTCCGACAAGAGCTTCCTGATGCTGGCGCGCGACAGCGGCAACGGCCAGGGCCTGAAGGGCGACGCCTCGCTCTATCGCCAGGTCAACGTCGTCGACCTATCCACCGCGACCGACATCGCCGGCGGCGCCTTCGACGGCGCTGACAGGCCGGTCGCCCCCAAAGGCGTCGTCGACCCATCGGTGACACCGGCCAAGCTGACGCCATTCATCGACATCAACGACAGTGCCGAGCTCGGCCGCTTCGGCCTGCACAATGGCGCGCCCAATGACCAGGATAACCTGTCCGAGAAGTGGGAGGCGATGTCGGTGGTCAGCGTGCTCGATGCGAAGCTGCCCGACGACTACTTCCTGTTCGTCGCCAACGACAACGACTTCCTCGCCCAGGACGGTTTTCAGGTCGGCGCGCCCTACAAGGCCGAAGACGGCGCCAATGTCGACACCATGTTCCTAGTCTATCAGGTCACGCTGCCGGGTTTGGCCAAGAAGTAACGACCACTGCACGGACGGGCGCGCTTGGCGCGTCCGCCTGGATGGCACCATCAACCAAAAGGCCCGCTCCCGGAAACGGTAGAGCGGGCCTCCTACTTTTACGCGAGTTTTGGTTTTCCACTCAGGTATATTTTCTTGTAAGCCTCGAAAACCGTCTCTAGATCGAATTTATCTTCCAACGCTGGAACAAGATTCAGAAGAGACTTCATTCCTGACAGCAAAGAGAACGCCAGGATCGAGGCCGCCTCCTCAAGTTCGCTTTCGGTGATCGACGGTTCGATCTTCAGCTCAATCCAACCAGGTCGAATTTCATGGAGATGTCGAACGAGCGAGGTCCAGGTCACATGCGCCGCGTCAGCGGATATTTCCCGGTAGACATGGGTCTGCCTGGGAAAGGGCGTCTGTATGTCGGAAATTTGGAACCTCCCCTTTGCCCCGGCACTTCTCCTCAAGAACTCTTGCAAGTGCTTTTCCGCTTCTTTTGCAAGCTTTCCTCTGCCGTTCGCCATGAATTTCTTGGCACGTGATCGCCGACTGACCTCGTCGTCAGATCGCAAGAGATCGATGTATCCGTCCTCGGTCTCAGCCAGAAACAAATGCACCGAGCATTCGATCGCTGAGCGGCAGGTCGATCGAAATGCCAAATCTCTGCCAGCATCAACTAGAACTAATGCCGACTGCGTTTCGGAAAGCAGCCGAGCCAAGAGTGCCAGCGCTGCAGACTTTCTTTCAGCGTGCTCAGCGTCACACAAGTCGATCTTGTCGAGTTCCAACACATCGACGCTTCCTAGAAATTCGCCAAACCAATCGCGCCAAACCTTGCGTATTGGCATAGCCGTCCCCATCCCCATCTGCGGCACTAGCATAACCACATCGTGCCTTGCCTCTCATAGCTTGAGTTGCAGCAACCGGCCAACACATAGCAGGTTCATCCGAACGCCCCGTAGAATCCGCGTGCAGACAAAGCGACCTGATTGAGTCGCGCACAAGCCGCACTGAAATCTTGCGTCACAGTGAGGCTGTCGCAAAGCGACTTTCTCGATGGGCACGCCTGTCGCTACCATGGCGTAGCACTGTCGCTCGATGAATGAGATAGTAGCGACATGGAAAAGCAAATGACGATGTCGAACGGCGCCAAAATCAGGGAACTGCGGGAAGCGGCCGGCATGACCCAGGACAAGCTGGCCGCTATGAGCCGAGTCGACAGACGTACCGTCCAGCGTGCCGAGCAAGGAACACGGCTGCAGATGGAGACTCTGTCGAGCCTGGCTGCTGCACTGGGCGTGCTTGTCGCCAACATTATCGTCAACGGCGCCCGCCACGAAGACATCGACAATCTCGACGCAAAGAGCCTTGTGGTACTAAATCGGATCAGGTCCGGCATGATGTTGATGAATATTGTGCGTGACAGCTATGAGGGAACGATCTCGTGCGAAGCTGAGCCGACATCAGAGAACATCGAGGCCCTGTCAGCGGTCATCACGAAGCTCGAGTCGCT
This sequence comes from Mesorhizobium sp. M7A.F.Ca.CA.004.12.1.1, assembly GCF_003997835.1. Taxonomy (NCBI): domain Bacteria; kingdom Pseudomonadati; phylum Pseudomonadota; class Alphaproteobacteria; order Hyphomicrobiales; family Phyllobacteriaceae; genus Mesorhizobium; species Mesorhizobium sp. M7A.F.Ca.CA.004.12.1.1. The sequence continues at coordinate 4,620 of NZ_RZRK01000262.1, read as the reverse complement.
TATGCCTCAGCCTTGGGAACGGCCGCATCAGCGACTGTCATTTCCGCTGTCGGAAAGATTGAAGGCGGCAGTGGAGGTAGGCGAGCAGCTCAGACAACTCGAAGGATGGGGAATCGCTTTTTATGCGGGCACCTACACCGCCCGGACTCAAGTTCCGACGTGGGATGGTGATCACGGTGAAATGTTCATCTCCAGCCGGACCCCGTACGAGCTGGTCACTATCTGTCGCGTGATTGTAGCCCATTCCGGCCAGGGCGACCGGATCACGACTAAGGCCAATGACATCTTTGTCCCAACAAAGCCGCTCTCGGACGCGTCGACCGAAAACGACAAGAAGCCTTTGGACGACGAGATACCTTTTTAGTTCCAATCTAGCTGAGCTGGATTGAGGTATCATCAAACCTGGGACATCCACGAGCTCTCTCAAGCGCTAACGGCGGCGTAATACGAAATTAGGAAATGATTAACCAACACAGTCTATGGTCTCAGGCATGACGAAGAAAATCGTATCCTTTCGGCTCTCGGCACACGAGATCGAGCTCATCGAGAAAAGCGCGCGAAGATTCAAAGTGAGCCGTTCACAGGCTCTCAGCGCGGCCATTCGAGCGTTCGATCACAACTATATGGCCGAAGACGAAACGTTTGTTCAGCGCACTCCCTGGTGGTTCGAATCCCTTGACGGTGACACAAGATGAGCAAGCTGGATCCGAATAAACTTATGATGGTTCTCGCGGTGATCACCCTCGTGGTTATTGCCGCGATGTCGGGATACCGGCTGCAGATCGGCCCGAGCGGACTGACATTTGAGCACAGCGGAGATGCCGATGCTGCTGCAAACTCGAAGCTGATCTCTCCGCCTCCATCCCATTGAGGAATGCAGCCGGCTCTTTGGAGCAAGATAGCTTATCCTCCCTCGGAAAGGTTCGGTCTTGGAGGGGTAGTGTACTGACCGCACGTCGGTGTTTGTCGAATGGTGAGCTGCTTCGCCGCAGTCCACAATTCGTGCAGACTTACTGCAACATCTCCGCGTCCCTCGGCACGCCCGCGTCGATCGGCTCGGCGGTTCTGCTCGACACGGCCATGATCTTGCCGGCAGCCGACAGGTTGGGACGCACGAAGACCTGGGCGGGGCCGTTGACGCGGCTGTAAAGGTCAATGATGTCCTGGTTCATGAAGCGCACACAGCCCGACGATGCGTTCTTGCCGATGGAATCCCACTCCGGCGTGCCGTGCAGTCGGTACATCGTGTCCTTGCCATCGCGGAACAGATACAGCGCGCGGGCGCCCAGCGGGCTCTGCGGGCCGGGCGGCATGCCGTCCTTGTATTTCGCCAATTCCGGCCGGCGCTGGATCATTTCCGGTGGCGGCGTCCAGACCGGCCACTTCTTCCTCGCCTGGACCACGGCGCTGCCGGTCCATCCGAAACCGGCTTTGCCAAGGCTGACGCCATAGCGGATAGCTGTGCCGCCGTCGCGCACCAGATAGAGGAAGTGCTCAGACGTATCGACGACAATCGTGCCGGGTTTCTCTCCGGTCGGGTCAGTCACGATCTGGCGCACGAACTTCGGATCGACCTTGGCGACCGGGATTGCCGGCAGTTGATAGCCCTCGTCGACACGCGCCGCATACATGCTCGCGGCATCGCCGAAAGCCGGATCGCTCGGCGGTGCTGCAACCGGCGGCGGCGGCGCCATGTCTGTTGTGGTGCACGCCGAAAGAGCCAGGGCACCCAAGGCGGATGCACCGAGGAACGCGCGCCTGTTCAGGCGCTCAAAAAATAGCGGAATATCGGACATGACCCCCCCGGCTTATCCAAGAACTGTAGGAATGCGGCCCCACGCATCGAGGATCAATATCCCATTCCGGAAGCTTTGAGAACATGATTAGATCACGGCATGACCTGTCCCGTTGAATCGGCAATCATCGCGCACGCGACTTGAAACGAACCTTCGCCGAGCTGCCCGCCATGGACGAAAAAAATCCCCCGCGCCGGCGCACCGGCGACCTGACCAGCGGCCCGATCCCGCGCACGCTTCTGCTGTTCGCCCTGCCGGTGCTCGGCTCCAACGTGCTCCAGTCGCTCAACGGTTCGATCAACGCCGTCTGGGTCGGCCGTTTCCTCGGCGAATCGGCGTTGACCGCCACCTCCAACGCCAACCTCGTCCTGTTCCTGATCCTCGGCACCGTGTTCGGCATCGGCATGGCGGCCACCATCCTGGTGGCCCAGTCGGTCGGTGCCCGCGACCTGCCCGAGGCGCGCCGCATCGTCGGCACCAGCGCGACGTTCTTCTTCCTCGTTTCTGTTATCCTCGCGGTCTGCGGCTGGATCTGGGTCGACGCCATTCTCAACACGCTCGGCACACCGGCCGATGCCTTGCCGCTCGCCCGCTCCTATCTGCGCATCATCTTCGTCGCCGTGCCGATGATGAACCTTCTGTCCTTCGTCATGACCGTGCTGCGCGGTGCCGGCGATTCACGCACGCCCTTCTTCTTCATGGCTCTGGCCGTCGTCCTCGACATCGTGCTCAACCAATTGCTCATCCGCGGCATCGGACCGTTTCCCGAACTCGGCATCGCGGGCTCCGCCACGTCCACGCTGATCGGCCAGACGGTAAGCGTGATCGCCATCCTGATCGTGCTCTATGTGCGCAGGCATCCGCTGCGGCTGGCCGGCGCCAACCTCGCCCTGCTGCGGCCCGATCCCACCTTGCTTCGCATCGTCGTCGTCAAGGGCGTGCCGATGGGTCTGCAGATGATCGTCATTTCGGCGGCGGCACTGACGGTGATGGGCATCGTCAATTCCTACGGCTCACAGGTCGCCGCCGCCTACGGCATCGCCGCCCAGCTGTGGACCTATATCCAGATGCCGGCGCTCGCCATCGGCGCCGCGGTGTCCTCGATGGCGGCGCAAAATGTCGGCGCCGGGCGCTGGGACCGGATCGGCCGCATCGCCGCCTCCGGTGTCGGCTTCAACCTGGTCCTGACCGGCGCACTGGTTGCAGTGCTGTCGGTTTTCGACCGTTCGGTGCTGAGCCTGTTCCTGAGCAGCGACAGCGCGGCGATCGACATCGCCGTCCACATTAACAATGTCGCCTCGTGGTCGTTCATTCTGTTCGGCATAACCATCGTGCTGTTTGCCACCGTACGAGCCACGGGTGCCGTGATGCCGCCGTTGATCATCCTGGTCATTTCGGTGCTGGTCGTGCGCACCGGCTTCGCCTATTTCATGCGTGGCGTGATCGGCGAGGAAGCGCTGTGGTGGAGTTTCCCGGTGGGTTCGATCAGCTCGCTTGTACTGGCGGCGGCCTACTACCGTTTCGGCCGCTGGCGCACCACGCACATGATCGAGAACAGACCGGCAGCCGGCGAGCCGCCGGACACCGGTCTTGGCGTGCCACGCGGACGCGCGCATCTTTCGCCTGAAACACCGAACGGCTGAAGTACCCGTCAGGCCATGGACATGGCGGCAGGGCCGCAATTGATTTGCCGCACTGCCCGTCACGCCAGACCCGGCGCAAATGAACCTATTTGCAGGAGAAGCCGGGCGCGATCTTGCACTTGCCGGGACGTGGCCTGTGCGGCCGATGGTGCGGAGGACGGTGCGGCTTGTGCCAGTGTGGCGGCCGATGCGGCGGACGCACGATGATGATTGGCGGGCGAACGATTTGGGAGCGTTCGAGATAGCCGGAGCTGGCCCAGCCGCTCACGCCGCCGCCATGGATTCTGCACCAGCCCGGCTGGCAGCCGGTGACATTGACCCTGAAGCCGCCGGGCAGCGTTCCGACCCTGGCATATCCCGCTCCCGGCCCGCTACGGACATTAAGATTGGTCGTGGTGTGGGCGCTGTAAGCGAAGGCTGCGGCGGACGTCCCGAAGACCGCGGCCATTATGGTCGCGAACACAAGCAGAAAACGCAATCTCATCAGTCCCTCCATTCGAATCCGGCCGTTCATCTGCTTCGGCCAAGACTGCCCTGCAAGAGGGAGCGGCCAAGCCAAGAAAAGTCAACAGGTGGGCGGCGTAACCGTTCTGGCCAGCGGGACTGATGCCGGATTTTTCTTGGACATGGTTGAGGAATTTCCCGGTTGCCGCCTATTGCTCTTCAACACCCGCTGACGTTTACTGTCTTTCGACAATCACCGCGGGCAAAGGTGGATCCATGGGCAAAGGCAGGGTCGAGGCATTCACCGACGGCGCATCGCTTTCAGTTTTTCCGCCACCGATGCGGCAAGGTCGGCATAGCGCTCCTCCAGCCGTTCCGCGGCCTTGATGATCGAGAAATCATGGCCGAACTTTTCCAGCGCCATACGCAGCTTCTCGACGAACTCGGCTTGTTTCTCCAGGGCGGAAAAGAGCGTCCTCACCTGCGTTTCGCTGATGTCGGGGTTGGCCAGCATCTGCGGCACCTCGCGGCCCATCTGGTCGCCAATGGCGGTCTGTTCTTTCAGGATTGCAACCCAGTCCGTCAATCAGGAAATCTCCGTTTGTCCCGAGGCTAAAGTTTGTTTTGTCCCCAAGGCAAAATCTCTTTTGCGGAGGCAAAGGGCAACATGCGCAGCCTCGACCGAACTGGTCAACCCGACAAGGCGGGCAGAGGCTTGCGCCGGCCGGTTCCGGCGC
>NZ_RZRK01000261.1:0-7400 GCF_003997835.1 Mesorhizobium sp. M7A.F.Ca.CA.004.12.1.1 | reverse complement strand
GATCATGGGGGCCGCCCCCCGGCTGGCGGCGATCATCACCCGCAGGCCGCATGTCTTCGATGGTTTGCTCGACCCGGCCATGCTCACCGAATTACCCGACCGCGCCTATCTGTCGGCGCGGCTTTCCGCCTTCGTCGAGGGCGACCGGCTTTACGAGGATGTGCTCGACCGGCTGCGCATTTTTGCCTCCGAGCAGAAATTCCTGATCGGTGTCCGGCTGCTCGCCGGCTCGATCGATCCGGCGCGGGCCGGCCGCGCCTTTTCCGATCTGGCGGATCTCACCATCGAGGCTGCGTTGCAGGCGGTGACGGCCGAATTCGCGGCACGCCACGGCACCATTGCCGGCGGCGTGGTTGCGCTGCTCGGTATGGGCAAGCTTGGCAGCCGCGAGCTGACCGCCGGATCGGATGTCGACCTGATCCTGCTCTACGACCACGCGTCGGATGCCGAAGAGTCCGATGGCGACAAGCCGCTGGCACCTTCGCATTACTACACCCGCATGACGCAAAGGCTGATCGCGGCGGTGTCCGCGCCGACGGCGGAGGGGGTGCTCTACGAACTCGACCTGCGCCTGCGGCCGTCCGGCAACAAGGGACCGGTGGCCACCCATATCGATGCCTTCAAGAAATACCAGCGCCAGGAAGCCTGGACCTGGGAGCACATGGCGCTGGCCCGCGCGCGCGCCATAGCCGGTGACGCTAGCCTGTGCGGCGAGGTTGAAGCGGAAGTAGCGGCTGTACTTGGCCAGCCGCGCGATGCTGCAAAGGTGATGGCCGAGGCTGCGGACATGCGGGCCATGATCGAGAAGGAAAAGCCGCCGCGCGATCTCTGGGACATCAAGCTTATTCCCGGCGGCCTCATCGATCTCGAATTCATCGCCCAGGTGGCCGTCATTACCGGGCAAGTCGAGACCGGGCGCCGCGCCACCGGCACCGCCGAGATCCTGTCGCGCCTGGCACCGGGCTTCGCGGCTGCCGGGGTGAGGCAGGAGCTTGGCGATGCCTACGCGCTCTATCTGGCGCTGACCCAGATGACGCGGTTGTGCCTCACGGGAGCCTTCGAGCGCGACGACGTTCCGCCGGGGCTTTCGGATCTGCTTCTGGCGGTGACCGACCTGCCGGATTTCGGTGTGCTGGAAGCACACCTCAAGGAGACGTCGCAGAAGGTCAGGAAGGATTTCGATCTTTTGCTTCGTACGGGATGACCGTGAAGCGGTCGTTCGGAGTATCGGACAAAAATGAGACCCTGTTTGGGGAAATCCGATGCTCAAGCAAAGAGATAGAGCCGGCGGAAAATCTCACGCTGCAACCTTGATCGCCAGCACGGCCCTCTTCACCGGAATGCGCACCGACACGATCGTGCCGACACCTTCGCTCGACCGGATCTTCAGCGCGCCGCCCTGAAGCTCGGCCAGCGAACGTGAGATGGCAAGGCCAAGGCCAGACCCGGCATGGCTCTTGGAGAACTGGTTCTGCACCTGCTCGAAGGGCCGTCCGAGCTTGCCGAGCGCCTCCTTGGGGATGCCGCAGCCATTGTCCTCGATCGTCAGCACCAGCGCACCGGATGTGTTGCGGGCCCTGACCGATATGTGGCCGCCCTGGCCGGTGAACTTCACCGCATTGGACAAAAGGTTGATGACGATCTGCTTGATCGCACGGCGATCGGCGACCAGCGTCAGCGCATCGGCAATGCGCGTTTCCACGGTGATGGCCTTTTGCGCCGCCTGCAGCGAAACGACGCGTACGGTTTCGCTGATCAGCGGGCCGAGGTCGATTTCTTCCCGGTCCAGAGAGAACTGGCCAGCCTCGATCTTGGACATGTCGAGAATATCGTTGATGACGCCCAGCAGATATTTGCCGCTGCTGTTGATGTCGGTGGCATATTCCTCGTAGCGCTCCGATCCGAGTGGGCCGAACAGCCCTTGCTCCATCAGTTCGGAGAAGCCGATGATCGCGTTCAGCGGCGTGCGCAACTCATGCGACATGTTGGCCAGGAATTCGGATTTGGCCCGGTTCGCCGCTTCGGCCCGTTCGGTTTCCTTCATGTATTTGCGGTTGAGGTCGACCAGTTCGCGCGAACGCTCCTCCTCGGCCCGCCGCGCCAGGCTGAGATCATGGATCGTTGCCATCAGCCGCCGCTCGCTGTCGACCAGCTTCTCCTGGTGCAGCTTGATCTGGGTGATGTCGGAGCCGACCGAGACGATGCCGCCGTCCCGGGTCTTCAGTTCGTTGACCTGCAGCCAGCGGCCGTCGGCCAGCTGCCGCTCGAAAGTGGCGCCGCCTTGCAGGCCGCTGGTGTGGGCAAGGCGCCGTTCGGAAGCAAAGGCCAGCATGCGTTCTTCCAGCGCCGCGCGCGCGGTGCCCGGCATCACGTCGCGGTCCGAAAGCCCGTTGTCCTGCTGGTATTTGGAATTGCACATGATCAGGCGCTGCGTCGAATCCCACAGCACGAAGGATTCGTTGATGTTCTCGATCGCCGTTCTGAGGCGAAGGTCGGCAGCCTCGGAACGCAGCGCCAGATGACGCTGTTCGGTGACGTCGACGGCAATGCCGATCAGCTGGATCTCCGGCGCTTCCGGATCGATGACCTGTGCCCGTGCGCGCATCCAGACCCATTGGCCGTCCGCATGGCGCATGCGGAACACCTGGTCGATATGATCGATCTCGCGTGCGACGATTCTGTTGGCGAGCTCGAACAGATCGCCGTCCTCGGGATGGATGATCTGGTCGACCTCGCCGAAGGACAGCATCGTGTCGCAGGGCTTGTAGCCGAGCATGTCATACATCGAGCGTGACCAGTACATCTTGCCGCGCACCATGTCCCAGTCCCACAGGCCGCAGCGGCCGCGCACCAGCGCCATGTCGATGCGCTGATGCGCTTCGAGGTAGATACGGTCAGCCGCCTGCGCACGCGCCGCCTGGCCGAAATAGGCATAGAGGATGACGATCAGCACACCGGCCGTCAGCACGAACAGGGTGACGTTCAGCGAAACAGTCTTGCGCCATGCATCGAAAACCGCGTCCTGTGGCACCAGGGCCGCCGATGCACCCTTTCCGCCATTCGCCAGGCTGACCGCCGCGTACCAATCCCGTCCGTCGATGTTGACGTCCATGACGCCGGCACGATCGCCGAACATGAACAAGGGCTGGCCGCCCTCGACGAGGCCGTCGAGCGAATGGCCCTGCCATGGCATCGAGCGCGGCGTCACCGCGACGATCTTGAAAGCGCTGTCGGTGATGACAAGCACATGGCTGCGGCCCATCGCGCCCTGACGGCTGGTGGTCTCCAGCAGATCCTGTATGGCGCCGGGCACCGTTTCCGAGGTTGTGGCGAGCGAACTGGCCAGCTGGCCCGCCGCCAGCGTCAGGATCGCCTTGGCATTGCGCTCGACATCGTCGCGCTCGTTCATCAGCGACAGCACACGCAGCGCCGCGATGACGATCAGGAAGGTGATGATGAGGACAGGTATTGATCGGCGCAGCAGCGGCTCGGCGGCCAGAAGCCGCCGGTAGGCCGGTTCGGCGATGAGCCGCGTATTCCCGGCAAGACCGTCGCCGCGCGTCTCGCGATGCGCAAAAACCGTCCCTCCGGGCGCGCCCCACGCGTCCGCCTTCGCCATAAATGGCACTCCCCGAATTTGCCTATGCTGCTTGGTGATCCGGCAAACGCCGCACATCCGAATCGTCAGTAAAGAATCAAAGGTGATTCGCCTTGTCCAGTAGTCCGGCGAAAAAAGATTAAAAATCGACTAAAATAATGCCGAAACGGTCCAATGCCGCTTGTGCGCCTGACCGTCTCTGAGGATTGACAAATTGTAGTTTATAAACTACATGATCCTCATGATCGACCTGAAGCAGACGGAAACGTTCCGAAAGTGGTGGACGCGGCTAAGGGATGAGCGCGCTCGGGGTGCGATCTTTGCTCGGCTCGACCGCCTTGCCTATGGGCATCCGGGAGATGTCGAGCCCGTGGGGGAAGGGATAAGCGAGTTGCGTATCCACTACGGCCCGGGCTACCGCGTCTATTTTCAGAAGCGGGGGACCACGATCATCGTCCTTCTGTGCGGCGGCGACAAAGGCACCCAAAAGAAGGACATCACGACGGCGAAACGTCTGGCAAAGGAATGGAGCGAATGAAATGGCTGAGAAACTGACAACCTTTGATCCGGCTGAAGGCCTGACCTCTGATGAGGCCATTGCGGCATTCATGGCGGAAGCATTTGCTTCCGAAGATTCCGGCTATATCGCGCACGCGCTGGGTGTCGTAGCCCGCGCCAAGGGCATGGCCCAAATAGCGAGCCAGACGGGACTTTCGCGTGAACAGCTTTATCGCTCCTTCAGTGAGAACGGCAATCCGACCCTGAAAACGACGATTGCCGTGATGAAGGCGCTTGGGATCGAGTTGACCGCAAAGCCCCAGTCCCATCAGCCGGGACTGATTTAACGGGCGCTTGAAGAAATTGCATATTTACGTCAGCGTGCGCTCGACGATATCCCGCAGATCCGCCGACAGGTTTTCGGCGCCGGCGATCGACAGCAGCGCTTCCCTGGCCTTGGCCTGCCGCAAAGGTTCGAGCGAACGCCACGATCTGAGCGCCGTCGCCAGCCTGGCCGCCACTTGCGGGTTGCGCTTTTCAACCTCGAGCACAGTCTGGGCAAAGAACCAGTAGCCTTCGCCGTCAGCACGATGGAAGCCGGTCTGGTTGGCGCTGGAGAAGGTGCCGATCAGCGAGCGCACCCGGTTCGGATTGCCCATCGAGAAGGCCGGGTGGCTGGTCAGGGCCTTCACGGTGTCGACGGTTTGCGGTCCCGGAACGCTGGCCTGGATCTGGAACCATTTATCCATGACCAGCGGGTCGGACCTATAGGTCGTCTCGAAAGCCGCCAGCGCCTCGACCGCCTCGGGCGAACCGTGGTGACGATGCGCGAGCACGGCAAGTGCTGCCGCGCGGTCGGTCATGTTGGTCGCCGACTGGAAATGCCTGGCGGCGAGTGCTGCTCCACTCGGCTGCAGCGACAGATAATCCAGCAAGGTGTTGCGCAAGGCGCGTCGTCCGGCGCTCGCCGCGTCGGGGCTGAACGCTGCTTTGTCTGCAAGGCCGCGGTAAAGGCCCGAAAAAACGTCCCGGTTCGCAGTGCCGATCGCCAACGCCAGTGCCTCGCGAGCCGCATAGATAGCATCGGGGTCGATGTTCCGGCCGATGTCGCGGGCGATGTCGGCTTCGCCGGGCAATGCCAGCGCCAGTGCTCGATAGGCCGGCTCCAGGGTCTCGTCGCCGGCGATGCTGCCGGCGAGTTCGATCAGCCGCGGTGCAAAGGCCGGCTGCTTGCCGCCGAGGATCTCGCGGAAGGCGGTGATCAGTGCATCGGTCAGCAATGTATTGAAGGCCTGCCAGCGCGAGAAGGCGTCGCTGTCATGGCGGGCGAGAAAGAACTGGTCGTCGGCTTTCTGCTCGACGGACAATGTCACCGGCGCCGAAAAGCCGCGGTTGAGCGACACGGCCGGGCGCTCGGTGACGCCTGAAAACCGCACCATGTGGCGACGCTTGCGGATATGGATGACGCCGTCCTCGACGCTGGCGCCTTCGACGCCGCTATATGGCACAGGCTTGCCGCCGGCGCCGATCAGGCCGAAAGCCAGCGGGATGTGCATCAGCCGCTTGCGGCTTTCGGAGGGTGTCGGCGGTACCGACTGCTCGATTTCGAGCGTGAATTCCTGCGCCGCCGGATTGTGCGTCGAACTGATCGTCAGGTTCGGCGTGCCTGCCTGATGATACCAGAGCGCGAACTGCGACAGGTCGCGGCCGGACGCATCCTCGAACACCTTGATGAAATCCTCGATCGTCGCCGCGTCACCGTCGTGCCGCTCGAAATAGAGGTCCATGCCGGCGCGAAAGACGTCGGCACCGAGAATTGTGCGGATCATGCGCACCACTTCAGAGCCCTTCTCGTAGACCGTGGCGGTGTAGAAATTGTTGATCTCGCGGTAGCGGCGCGGCCGCACTGGATGCGCCAGTGGGCCCTGGTCCTCGGGAAACTGGTGGGCGCGCAAGGTGCGCACTTCGGCGATGCGCTTGACCGCGCGCGAGCGCTGGTCGGCGGAGAATTCGTGGTCGCGGAAAACCGTCAGGCCTTCCTTCAGGCAGAGCTGGAACCAGTCGCGGCAAGTGATTCTGTTGCCTGTCCAATTGTGGAAATACTCATGCGCGATGATCGCCTCGATATTGGCGAAATCGGCGTCCGTCGCGGTCTCCCGGTCGGCCAGCACATATTTGTCGTTGAAGATGTTGAGGCCCTTGTTCTCCATCGCTCCCATGTTGAAGTCGGACACGGCGACGATGTTGAAGACGTCGAGATCGTATTCGCGGCCGAATGCCTCTTCGTCCCATTTCATCGACCGCTTCAGGGCATCCATCGCGTAGCCGGCCAGCTTCTCCTTGCCGGGCTCGACATAGATGCCGAGTTCGACCGTGCGGCCCGACAGCGTGACGAAACTGTCTGCAAGCTGGCCGAGATTGCCGGCCACCAGCGCGAACAAATAGGATGGCTTGGGAAAAGGGTCGTGCCACACTGCATAGTGCCAGCCGTCGCCGAGGTCGCCCCTGTCGACCAGGTTGCCGTTGGACAGGAGCAGCGGCGCTTCGTCACGCATTGCTTCTATGCGCACCGTGTAGACGGACAGGATGTCGGGACGATCGAGGAAATAGGTGATGCGGCGAAAGCCCTCCGCTTCGCATTGCGTGCAGTAGACATTGCTCGAGCGGTAGAGGCCCATCAGGGCTTCGTTGCCCGCCGGCGCCACCTCGGTCTCTATGAGCAACTGGAAGCGACGTGCCGCCGGAGGCTTGAGGATTGTCAACCGGTCAGGCGTCGCCAGCAGATCCGCCGGTTTTACCTTCTTGCCGTCGATCTCGATGCGCTTGAGCGTCAGCCCGTCGCCGTCGAGCACCAACGGTGCCGACAGGGAGACGTCGTCACGACGCTCTATCGTGAGGACGGCGGTGACACGCGTTGCGTCTGGCGAAAGGCGGAAGGTAAGGTCGGTTTTCGGAATGAGGTAGTCGTTGGGGCGATAGTCTTCGAGTTTGAAGACCTGGCCGGTGTCCGTGCGCATTCCGTGGGTTTTCCTGTCGATTGCGTTGGCGGCGGATTGTGTCCGCTGGTCCAAGAAATTTGAAGTCCGCGCTCTTTACACGAAACGGCCCCTCGACAAAACTGAGGCAATGCCTATTTCAGGCGTTCCTTCTCCTGTCATCATCACGAGGCACCCATGACCGTCGTCACACCGAAATTCGGCATGGGCGCATCCGTGCTGCGGCGCGAGGATGCCGCCTTCATCCAGGGCCAGGGCCGCTATACCGACGACATCCAGCCGGCTGGCGTCCTGCATGGCTATGTCCT
>NZ_RZRK01000260.1:0-7410 GCF_003997835.1 Mesorhizobium sp. M7A.F.Ca.CA.004.12.1.1 | reverse complement strand
ATCTTCAGCGGATCGACCGGATCGACGACATGGGTGAGATCCATCGACAATGGTCCGCGCTTCGAGCGGAAGGTCGAGAAACCCTGGCCGTGCCAAGCCTCGTAGGTCATCGTGGGATCGCGCACCACGGCAGCGAGCGGCGAGAATGCCTTGCCGCTGGCCTGATCGTAGATATAGAGGCCCTCGCCCGGCCGGTTCGAGACCGGATCATTCGACCACGGCGTCAACTGGTAGTCGCGGCTGTTTCGGCTCCAGGTGAAGGCAGCGCCCTCGGCGGAGGTATGGAAGCCGAACGAGGCGTTGGAGACGACGTTGATCCACGGCTGCGGCGTCGTGCGCCGGCCGGCCAGGCGCACGACATAATGCCGCCCGTCGCCGTCGAAACCGCCAAAGCCGTTCCACTGGCTGAGACCGCTTCCATCAGCGCTGACATTGGCCACTGCCTGCGAGGCAGGAGTATGCGTCGTGGGTGTCGGCGACGGCAATTCACGCGGAATTGGCAATGCTGCCAGAGCGTCGCGCGCCTGCAGAGCCGCGGCCTCGGCGCGCTCGATCTGGTCGAAGATGGTGCCGTTGCGCGTGTGCAGGACCACCCGGGCGACAGCGAGCAGCGTCTTGTAGGTGGTTTCGTCCATGAGATCGCGGCGCACCGCGAATATGTGCTGGCGAGGTCCGAGCTCCTTGCCGCGCAGGCGGCTGTTTTCGCACAGCGTCTCGACCGCCCGCTGCAGGTCCTGGACATAGGAGGACGCCTGCTCGTTGACGACGACGAAGTCGATCATCATGCCGCGGGTGCGCATATATTCCTGGAAACGCAGCGCCTGGGCAACGATTTCGAGATCGGCGACGTCGCCGATCCTGACCAGGAAGATCGGGAAATCGCCGGAAATGCTTGTCGGCCACAGGCTCGACTGCTTGCCCAGCCCCGAGGCGATGGATTCAGCGGGAAGACGCAGGAACGGATCCGGATAGATCAGATAGCGCGCCAGCTTCTGCACATTGGCGGCATCGGTCAGACTGAGGCCCATATGGCGGGTCTGCACCTGGCTGCGCGTCCAGGCAAGCATGGCCTGGCGGGCAAAGCTCTCCGGATGGTCGAGGCGGGCGATGGCTTCGTCCAGCTCGGTGCGGCCAGCGCCGACGACGGTCCAGAAGGTCAGCGATATCTTCTTGTTGGCCGGCACGCGCACCTGGCGGCGCAGCGAGGCGACGGGATCAAGCGTAAAGCCTGAATGGCCGCCCAGCCTGGCGCCCGGGTCGAAAGCGGCCGCATCGACGATGGTACGGCCACGGCCGATGAAGGCGCGCCTGTCGGTCTCGGCCTCGGCATCGCGCGCCGATCCGGACGGATCGGTGACGAAATGCACCATGGCGATATCGGGCTCGCTGGTCTCGCGCTTGCGCCGCGTGGCGAAGATCGCCGCGTTGTTGGCAGAGATTTCGGTTTCCACGAACATCTTCGAGAATGCCGGATGCGCGTTGTCGGACGCCTCCAGGCCGAGCACCAGTTCGGCAAAGGAGGTCACTTCGATGTGACGGTCGGACGGACCGTCATTGTAGAGCGTGACCCGACGGCCCTCGCCATTGCCTTCCGAGATGACAATGCATTCGACCTCGGAGCGCAACGTGCCCACGGATTTGACGAAGCTCGCCTTGTCGTCGGAGAACAAGGTCTGCGCCTTTTCCTCGGCGGCGCGCTTCGGTTCGGCTGTAGCCGACCACCAGTCGCCTGAGCCTGCGTCACGCAGGAAGATGTAGGAGCCGAGCCGGTCCTCGGTCGGATCCGGCTGCCAGCGCGTGACGGAGAGATCGCCCCAGCGGCTGTAGCCCGAGCCGGTCGCGGTGACCATCACCGAATAGCGGCCGTTCGACATGACGTTGGTCGACCGCAGCGACTGCAGCGGATTGAGCACGATGCGGGTGTCGGGGCTGTCGACCTCGGTCTCGTCCTTGGAGCGTTCGTCGGCCTCGGTCCTGACGGTCGCGGTCGGGATGTCGCGCGGCGCCCTCTCCTGCAGCAAGAGTTCGGCCGATTCGATGACCGGATCGCTGTGGAAGCGGTCGCGCATGCGACCTTCGAAGATGGCGTCGGCAACCGCCGCGATCGACATGCCCGAATGGTGGGCCATGTAGTTCTGGACGACGACATGATCCGTGCCTTCCGGCACGCGCTGCGGCGTGAAGTCGACGGCATCGTAGTAGCCGTGGCGGCCGAGCGCCCCGATCTCCCGCAAACGGGAGAGATTCAGCACGGCTTCACGCGGATTGAACTGGGCCGCCAGTATGGTGGCGTAAGGCGCGATCACCGTGTTCTGGCCAAGGCCGCGCTTCAGCCCGAGGCCTGGAACGCCGAAATTGGTATATTGGTAGGTCAGTTCGCGGTCGCGCGCATTGTAGGCGGCCTCCGAGATGCCCCACGGCACGTTCTTCTGGCGGCCATACTGGATCTGGCGTTTGATGATCAGCTTGCTGGTCTGGTTGAGGATCGAGCCCTGCGGCTCCTTCATCACCAGCGGCGGCATCAGATATTCGAACATCGAGCCGGACCAGGACATCAGGGCGCCCTGGAAACCGATTTCGACGATCGGCCGGCCAAGCCGGAACCAGTGCTCGGTCGGCAGGTCGCCCTTGGCGATGGCGAACAGGCTGGTCAGCCGGGCTTCGGAAGCCAGAAGGTCGTAGCAGCTCTCGTCGAGCTGGTGTTCCTCGACCCGGTAGCCGATCGACAACAGCTTGCGCTCCGGCCGCATCAGGAAGGAGAAATCCATCTCGAAGGCGTAACGGCGCGTGCGCTCGCGCAAGGTGAGCAGCTTGGCACGCAGCGCCTCGACGGCATTGTCGTCGCTGTGCGCGTCATGGACGTGCGCTTCGCAGGTGGCTTCCAGCCTTGCCGCCCAGTCGACGATGACGTCGCTCTGGGGCGACACCGCCTCGGTATGGATGGCGGTGGCCAATTTGCGGATCTCGCCGGCCAGCACAGCCAGGTTGATGGTGCGGATCGACGCCATTTCGGGCTGCGCCTTGATCGTGTCGACAGCGCGCCGCATGCCGTCGAGGCGGTCGGCGAGACGCTGGCGCAGCGGGCGCAACTGACGGCGGTCGTCGGGCAGATCATCGAGGCTTTCGCTGAGGATGGTGACCGTGTCGAGAATGCCTTCGAAATCGCCCTGGAGATGGACGGAAGGTGCTTCGGCCCATTCGGCGCAGGCCGCAGCCACCGCCACCAGATGGCCAGCGAGATTGCCGCTGTCGACAGCCGAGATGTAGAGCGGATAGAGCGGCTTCAGTGTCGTCGTGTCGTACCAGTTGAAGAGGTGACCGCGCTCACGCGGCATGCCCTCGATCGTCGCCATGGTGGCGTCGATGCGGGTGATGGCGTCGGACAGGCTGATCCAGCCGAAGTCGCGGGCGGAAACGACGGACAGCAGGTAGACGCCGATGTTGGTCGGTGAGGTGCGCGGCGCCACCACCGGCGCCGGGCTTTCCTGGAAATTGTCCGGCGGCAGATGGTGATGCTCTGCCGTTACGAAGCTTTCGAAATAGTGCCATGTGCGCCGCGCCACCGTGCGCAACGTATGGATGTCGGCCTGCGATATGCGCAGCCGATCCTCGGTTTCGGCCGAACGGCTGATCCAGCTGGCGATGGCCGGCGAGCCAATCCAGAACAGGGCGAAGAAGAAGGCGACGAAGGCGCCGGTCGAATCGGCCAGCACCGGAATGGCAAGGCCGACGAAGCCGATGATCACGGCGCCATACATCATGCCGTAATACGATCCGACATCGTTGTCGCCCGCCTTGTGCGCCTGCGAGGCGGTGCGCCATTCCAAAAGGTTCTGGCGGCTGACGAACAGCCGGTAGAGCGTACGCACGATGGCATCGCCCATCATCCAGGCATTGTGCGCCATCAGCACGATCTTCAGCGCCACCATGGCGGTACCGAAGGCGACGTCGCGCGCCAGAGCCGAGAAATGGCCGCGTGGCGTCTGGTCGCCGCTCTTGGGCAGGATGGCGTTGACGATATCGAATGTCGGCGCCATGAACAGGCTGAGGATCAGCAGGGCCTGCCATTGCGCGGCCTGCGTGAAGGGCAGCAGCGTCCAGCCGGCGATCGCCGCCATCACCCAGAAGATCGGCGTCAGCGAGCGGCGCAGATTGTCGATCATCTTCCAGCGCGACAGCGCCGGCACGCCGGAGCGCGGATCGAGCATGAAGCCAAGCAACTGCCAGTCGCCGCGCGCCCAGCGATGGTGGCGCGAGGCGTCGACCGAGTAGCGGGTCGGATAGTCCTCAACCAGTTCGACGTCGGTGACCAGCGCCGCGCGCGCCAGCGCGCCTTCCAGCAGATCATGGCTGAGGATGGTGTTTTCCTCGATGCGGCCCTGCAGGGCGGCCTCGAAGGCGTCGACGTGATAAAGGCCCTTGCCGGTGAAGGAGCCGTCGCCGAAGACGTCCTGATAGAGATCGGACACGGCAAAGACATAAGGGTCGAGGCCGCGATTGGCCGAAAACACCCGCTGGAAGAACGACGCATCGTCGCCTGATGTCAGCGACGCGGTGATGCGCGGCTGCAGGATCGCGTAGCCGGCGGTGACGACGCGCTTGCTGGCATCGAAATGCGGCCGGTTGAGCGGGTGGCAGAGCTTGCCTACGAGGGTGGCGACCGCGTCACGGGTGGTGCGCGTGTCGGCATCGAGCGTCATCACATGGACGACGTTCTCCGGCAGCGGCACGTCGAGCGGCAGGAACGTGGTGTCGCTGTCGCCGCGCAGCAGAAGATCGAGCTCGTGCAGCTTGCCGCGCTTGCGCTCCCAGCCCATCCAGGCCCCTTGCGCCGCGTTGAAGAGCCGGCGCCGGTGCAGGATGTAGAAACGCGGCGCGCCTTCGGACGGATAGCGGGCGTTGAGACGAGCGATCTCGGCACGGGCGAATTCGAGGATTTCGGTGTCGGCCGCATCGATCTCGGTCTTCGAGTCCGGCCAGTCCGACAGCAGCGCGAAATGGATTTCATCGGCCGTATTGGCGAGATGATGCACCTCGATGTTGCGGATGTTTTCCTCGACATCGTCGCGCGAGCCGATCAGCGACGGCACCACCACCAGCGTGCGCGCCTCGGGCGGCACGCCGTGCCGGTAATCATAACCGACAAGACGCGTCGGTTTCAGGAACAGCGATACGACCGTGTTGAAGAAGGCAAGCGCGCCCTCGCTGGCCGGCACGGCAAAAAGCGCCAGCATCAGGACGATCGAGGGCACCGACAGGCCGAGATTGGCAAGGGCATTGCCGGAGAGAACGAGAAGCAGCGCCGTCAGCGCAAATACCGGTACGACGATGCCGAGCCACCCGGTCTTGCGGAAGGCACGCTTGACTGTCTGGCTGATGGTGGGTCGATAGCCGATCGCCTTCTCCAGCTCGAGCCGGCGTGGGCCGACGAGAAAGAAGCCGACATCGGTGTGGGCGGGCCCGGTTAAAACCACGTCTCCGTCGCCATCGCTGGCGGCGTGGCCGGCCAACTCGATAGCCTTCTCGGCGACGCGATATTCCGAAAGGTTCGAACGGCGCGCCAATTCCTCGATCGCGGTCCGGTACTGGTCACGCGAGAAGAAGTCGAGCGCGGCGAAATCGGTGCGCTCGCGCAGCACGGTGTCGATGCGGCTGACGCCTTCGAACCACACCGTCCAGTCGACGTCGTTGATGAGGCGCAGGCCGCGGATGATGTTGCCCGTCGTCACATTGCCGCTGGACAGCGTGTGATGTTCGGAAATGATGATTTCCTCAGCATCGGAGCCGGTCTTTTCGAGCTCGCCTTCCAGCCATTCCAGAGCCTTGCCGGCATTCTGCGATCCATCGCGCAGGCGGTAGAGCAGTTGGGTGGCGAAGGTGGTGTCCTGCGCATGCGCGCTGAAATTGGACAGGATCGACTGCCGGTCGGCGCTGTCGTCGGTCGCCAGGACCTTGTCGGCCACATCGTTGGCGATCTGGCGCATCTGGCGGGTGCGATTGACCCTGACGGCCAGCCGGCGGAGATTTTCGATCAGGACGAAGCGCAACAGCGAAGGCAGCGCCCAGAGCTCGCCGATCTTCAGCGGCTCGACCGACTGAAAACCCTGGACGATGGACTTGAACATCGTCGCCGAAACGGAACTGTCCGAATGCGCGACATAGGTCCACGCCAGCGCCAGCGCGCGCGGCACGCTGCCGCCGTCAGGCAGTTTCAAGGTCGGCAACTGGCGATAGAAGCGGCGCGGCAGGTCGCGCTTGACCTGGAAAATGGTCTCTTCGACCAGGTAATTGTTGTCGAGCAGCCATTGTGCCGCCGGCGTGATCGTCTCGCCCCTCGCCTGCGCCGCATTGGTCGACCGATAGACTTCCAAAATCTTCTTGGCGCTGTCCCGGATACGGGCCTGAAAATCGAAGGGCGTCAGGCCGAACAGATCCGTGAGGTCGCCTTTTGCCAGGCTTTCGCCAAGCACACGAAGACGCTCTTCGGGCAGAAAGTTGGATCGAATCGGCTCTTCCGTGATGGCCGGGAAGCTCGCGCTTGTCTTCTCGATTTGGGCAGGATTCGTCTGAATATTCATTGAAAATTCCGTAAGCGGGCACTGAGCGGCGTCACCGCCACGGCAATGGCCCTAAAACCGGTTCAAATGCAATTGGTTGCATAAACCCCACTTGCCGAAAGTTTGTTTCCGCACCACGACAGGGCGTCGTCTCTCAGCAAAACTCAAAGACAAGCACCCCACTTCCCGCCAGGCCAGATCGGCGGAGAGGATTCAGGCTTTTTCGTGATGCCGCCAGCAGCTTACGCTATATTTCGCCGGTGCCGCGATCATGTTTGGAAACAAGCGTTAATCGTTGCCGGCGACAGAGCCGATCCGGATCACGAACAGCGTTGCCTCATGGGCGGGTTGGACGAGCAGGCCGGTGCTGACCGGACCGGACAGCAGCGTGTCGAGCGGACCGAGGCGGACCGGTTCAGCGGCGGGCACGCTGACGTCGCCGTCCAAGCATAGGATGAGCGTTGTGCCGGCTTCAGTCCGGACTTCCACGGGGGCCGAAATCACCAGGCGTTCGACCGAATGCGTCACCCGGCTTCGGCGGGTCATGACATTGAGATCGGTGATCGGCCCGCCGATCAGCGCAGCCGAGGTCTGCACGTCGGCCGGGAAAGAAAACAGGGCGGTCGTCCTGTTTATGGATGTCGGCGGGTGGCCGGCAATCTCGAGGACGATGCCCTCGCCTTCGAGCACGGCAAGGGTGCGATCGATGCCGGCGAATTGCGAGAACGGCCCGCTCAATTCGACACGCGCCATCGAGACGCGCCAGTCGAAATCGTCGAACCCGGCACCCGTGGGCGAGACGGCGATTTCCGTCGTCACGCCGCCGCCGTTCTTCCACGGCATCGACCGGTAT
>NZ_RZRK01000025.1:0-16808 GCF_003997835.1 Mesorhizobium sp. M7A.F.Ca.CA.004.12.1.1 | reverse complement strand
ACCTGGAAGGCACCGCTGTCGTAATGGCCAGCGCCTTCGATGAACAGGCCGGCCATCAGTTTGGCCATCCCCTCCTTCCCGACCGGGTCCTGCTTGGTGCCGCCCTTGAAGGCAAAGCCGATGTTGACGATTTCCACTGTGTGGTCCTCCACCAGCCAGGCGATGATGCCCTTTTCGGACTTCACCTCCTGGATGTTCATCGCAGCATGGGGCCGAGCGCCGAGCGTCATCTCTTGATTCTCCGTCTTGGGCAAGAGATAGCCCGTGGTCGAACGGTCGAACGCGAGATAGCGGGCGGCAACTGCTTTGATTTGCTCGGGGGTAACCTTGCGGATGCGATTCGGCCGTTCCTCGACATCCTTCACGGTACCGCCGGTGGCCAGCGTCGAGCCGTAGATGCTGGCGAGCCAGTCCAGGTTGTCTTCCGCAAAGATCATATTGAGCAAATAGTGGTCCTTGGCCTTGCCTAGTTCCTCGTTGCTGACACCATCCTCGGCAATGCGGGCAACTTCGGCAGCGGCCGCCGCTTCGAGATCAGCCAGCTTGGCATCGCCGCGCGGTGCGCCATAGATGGCGAACTTGGTGTCGTCGAGCATAGTGCCCTGGAAATAGACGCGGGCGCTGGAAGCGAAACCTTGCTGGACAGCGAGCGCCTGGTAGAGCCGGCCGCGGTTACCGCCGCCGAGAATTTCGGCCAGCAGGTCGAGCGCTTCGGCCTCGCCCGGCTTGGCGGTGTGGTAGGACGGCACCACCCACTGCGTCGAAAAACTGGGCACGCTGACGCGGGCGTCTGAGAGCGTGACGGTGCGCCTGGTGTTCTGCTCGGGCTCAACCGGCCGGATGCGCGGCGGCAGGTCAGGTCCGCGCGCCACCTTGCCATAGGTCTTTTCGGCCAGCGCCCGCACCGTGTCCGGTTCGACATCGCCGGCCACGATTAGCACGGAGTTGTTGGGCCAGTAGTACTTTTCATAGAAGACGGTGGCGTCGACGCGGTTCAGCTGCTCGATCTCCTGCATCCAGCCGATGATCGGGATGCGATAGGGGTGGTTCTGCCACAGCGTCGCGTCGATCTCCTCATGGAGAACGTCCTGCGGGTTGGTGTCGGTGCTTGAGCGGCGCTCCTCGATGACCACATCGCGCTCGGTCTTGACGACATCGTCGGTCAGGATGAGGTTTCGCATTCGGTCGGCCTCGAAGCTCATCATCAGCTCGAGCGCCGACGGCGCCACTGTCTGATAGAAGGCGGTGTAGTCGGAGGAGGTGAAGGCGTTGTTGGAGCCGCCGATCTCGAACACTGCGCGGTCGAATTCGCCGCCCGCATGGTTGGTCGTCGCCTTGAACATCAGATGCTCGAAGAAATGGGCGATGCCGGATTTGCCCGGCGGCTCGTCGGCGCTGCCGATCTTGTACCACACCATGTGGGTGACGATCGGCGCCCGGTGGTTGGGAATGACGACCACCTCCATGCCGTTGTCGAGCACGAAATCCCTCGCCTTGCCGTCCTCCCATGCGACGGGGATCGGAGCCGGCCCCGCGCCGACCAACTCGGACGCAACGGACGTCCTGCGAAGCCCATGAGTGCGGGGCTTGCTTGGTAGTTCTGGTAGGGAGAGTGGGGTTATGGGCTGCGTTCCTGGCAAAGTGATCTGTTCCTCATTTTGAAGGATCTATGTCTCCCGAACGCCTATTGGGAGAAAGTGGATCGGCACGCGACGCCGAGCCACATGAGCCGTCAGCGTGTTGCTGGGCCTGACGCGAGCCTCATCTTTGGATGCGTCCGGGAAACTTTCGGCATGGTGAGGCCATGGGAAGTCTGCTCGTTATCCATTGGGTGTTTGCGGATACCTGAGCATGCCCCGTGCCAAGTAAGAAAGCCCCGATTCGCAAGGTTTGATCCAACCTTGATACTTGCGATATCCGACATTGTCGGGCATCCGACAGAAAGCGCCTTTCGCCGGCGCGCCGGCTATGACGCTCGCCTCCTCCGGCGTGACGACGATCCTTTGGCGGGCGCCGCGCACACCGATCTGCCCGCCTATCAGCACCGCGACATCGAAGGACAGCGCGATCGTGACTGGATGGGTCTTACGCAAACATGCAGCAGTGCCACCGCGATCAGGACTTCATCCGCCCCACAAAGACCCGAGCGCGAGGGACGACGTGTAAGGCAACATGTCATCCTCGATAATGATGCCGCGCATAAAGAGGTAAGGTCCCTCGTCGAACCGGCGAGCCCCTTCGCTGGGTCTCGCGAGGGTCTGGTTTGCGAACGTCGACCGACAGCATCACGGCATGGGCGGCCCCATCGGTAGGCAAGCATTGACCGTGCCATCAGCGTTGAGGCAGCGCAGAGCCCAATTTCCCGGTGCCAGCCGGTACGTTGGAGCTTCAACTGTGGCCAGCCAAGCGGGCCGAGGCCGTGAAACTCCTGATACCCTGGACCGTCCGGATTGCAACGCACGACGCCTTGGTCTCGCGCCAACGTCCATTGACGCTCAGCGAAGCATCATGCGGACGAGCTGGGAAAGCTTGGCCGGGCCGGCGCCTTCCCAGGCGCATGGGACGCGCGACGACCCATGTGGACCTTGGATTTCACTACGCACTTACGCTGCTTTGGCCTTGTCAGCAGCCTGAGCATAAAGCGTGCTCAGCTTTCAGGGCGAGCCTCTTTCATGTTGATAGCATCTGTCGTCATTCAGGATCGCCCCATTTTCGCATGCCGCTTGCAGCTTTCAGACTGTTGTCAGCCAGGGCCGCCATAAAGGGTCTCGTTTAACGCATTCGGGAGGCTTCATCACTCGACCACATTAATTTCGGGCGGTTCGCCGGCGCTCCGAATGGCACTTAACACCAGATCCTCTCCAAACCCGTGATGATCCAAGAGGAAAACGAAAAATCCCTAAATCATAAAAAAGCACCGATACGGTCGGCTCCAGGCTGATGAAATTGCGGTCTCACTGGCCACGCACGATACTTGCGATGGCGATGGCCATTGCAAAGGCCGGTCAAGCACCCAAGACGCTGACAAGCACGCCTCCGACCAAAGCTCGATCGTTGGCAGCCTTTCTAGCCGTATACTTGGGGCATTTTGGGACGGCGATCCGGACGCCGATTAAAACCTGCCGGTCGTCTAAATGGAATGGTTGGTCCGGGTCCTTACTGGACCTGCGCCAACCCGATCGGGCCGGCGCACAGGGGCACCCAGACAATTGGACACGTCGCCTTTGCGCGGCGGCTTGCACTTTCTCGGATGGCCTTTTTTCTCCCCGGGCGAAATCGAGCGAGCGGTGAGGCGGAGCCTTCGATTTTGCCGATCATGTCGTGTCGCTTCGATCGAACTGCTCAGACGATGATAGCGGCATTGATTGCCGCGGCCGAAATGCGTTGTGTGAAGTACGATTTCTACGCCGTATACATACTGCCGTACAGTTCGCCCTGTCAGCAGCCTTGCCAGCAATCCGCCCTGTGTCCAACTGTCGTCGAATTCACCGGTGTCATTGAGGAATTCGTATGATCGCCTCGAAACCATCATTGCGACCGCGGGCGGGCGACGCAAGCTCTAGACTGCCACCGATCCGCTGGATAACCATGTTAGCGATATGTAGACCAAGGCCTGAGCCCGCAGCAGGAGTAGCACCACGACTAAATCGCTTTGTAAGCCCTTCGAGGTCGGGGAGGGGCACCACCGGTCCGGCGTTTGCAATAGCGATGGTTCCATCAGTTTGGACGGAAACTGTTGTCGGAACAGTGGGCAGTCCATGTATCAGCGCATTCTCGATCAGGTTACGAAGGAGGATCCCAAACGCATCGACATCCACTTTGCGCATCAAAGTGGTGCAGCCGTCGACGTTAAGATGCAGGCGTCCGGCATATTGCGGCTTTTTCCTCAGGTCGTCGATTTCCAGCCGAACCGATCGGACAAGATCGATCGCGTGATCCGCCATGCCAACCCCCGATTCGGCTTGAGCGAGCTGAAGCACTTTTTCGACAAGGCGGCCAAGGCTCGACAGCGCTTGCTCGATGCCGCGCGCACGCATTTTGGCCGACCCATTGGGAAGCTCGGCCACTAATCTCTGCATCTGAGCGATTGAACCTGCGATCGGCGTGCGCAGTTCATGCGCACTGTTTGCGGCGAACTCGCGTTCGGCCTCGAGAGCCGCCCGCAGACGATCGAGAAGCCGATTGACGGATGCCGCGATTGGAGCCAACTCTGCCGGGAAATCGCCCAAGTCCATTGGTGACAGATTGCCGCCGTCGCGCGATCCGATCTGCTGTCGCAGTACCTCGATTGGCCGCAGCGAGCGCCGGATCACGATCCACCAAACAGCTAAGCTAAAGGGCAGGAGCACGAGTGTCGGAAGGAAGACAAAAAGTGCGCCCTTCGCGATTGTGGTACGGCGGCCATCAAGCGGTTCGGCCAACCGATGATACACGCCGTCTTGGATCTCCTCTGTGTAGACGCGGTAATCAGCGTTTCGCCAAAAGCCGTTACTCAGGGGAGCATCAGGGAAGGGCTGCTGACCCTCTTCCGGTTCAGAAATAAGCACTACCCCGTACTTATTAATAACCTGCTCACGATAGGTCCAGTACTTTTCATAAGTTGGCAAGTGGTTATTGTATTGATCAACGTGTTTTCCATTCAAGACCTTGATCAGCTCTGGTTTTCTGTACTCTGCGCTCGCCTGGAGCAAGTCATCCGAACTTTCGTTTACATTATTGCAAAAAATGAACGCAGCAATGGTTGGGGCGGCGATCCAAACCAGGAGCGTTGCCCCGCCTAACCACGATATCAGCTTTCTCGTCATGCTGTTCGAGTTCGTCATGTGACCACGAGCCTGTATCCGGAGCCACGCACGGTTGCTATTCTATCCCCGCCGATCTTCTTACGGAGCCGGCTGACATAAACCTCCACTGTGTTGCTCTCGAACTCCGAATTGAATGAATAAAGCGCGTGCTCGATCCTCCCCTTTGAAACGACCGAACCGGGCCGGCGTAGAAGGCAGTCGAGCACCGCCCATTCGCGTCCAGACAGGTGGACCTCCTGCCCGTCGCGGAAGAGGCGTCGCTCGGCTGCCTGTATGGAAAGCGTCCCAACCGAAAATTGCGGCTCCGGAAAATGCCCTTGGCGACGTGCCACTGCACGGATGCGTGCCGAGAGTTCCCCCAGATCGAACGGCTTGACCAAATAGTCGTCGGCGCCAGCGTTGAGCCCCTCGATGCGATGCGAAATCCGATCGCGGGCTGTCAGAATGATGACCGGCGTTGTATTAAGCCCCTTGATCAGCTCCCGCAGATAGTCGATGCCATTGCCGTCCGGCAGGTGAACGTCGAGCAAAATAAGGTCGTAGCCGGCCACAGCTGCATGACCGCGCGCTTCGGACAGGTTCTTGGCCCAGTCGACCGCGTGGCCACCAGCCACCAAATGATCGTGCACAGCACTTCTAAGGTCGTCGTCGTCTTCAATGAGCAGTATTCGCATCAGGCTGCCGAGCTCCGGTATGAGGGCAAGGCTCCTGCCTTATTGATCGAAGCTGACAGTAGGCTGAACCGGCGCCAGCGAATATCTGGGGGCTTTCAGGCTGCTGTCAGCTACAATTGCAAGAAAGGGGTCGTTAACAAAGCCAAACGAAGAGGCCTTATGAAACCCCTCCTGATCTCGGCACTTTTGCTCAATGTGACCACCGGCGGCTGTACACTGGTTGGCGGGCAATTCGACGTGGCGGTCAACGAATGGCAGCCGCGCCACGCGTCAATGTCCAGGCTTGAAACTGACAGGTGTCTTAAATACGAGGGCACCGTAGCGGGTGCCTCCAGTTATCGAACAGTGCCTAGCAGGTCAGAAGTGCACTTTGACCATAGGGGTCGTCCGTATTTTCGGCGCTCGCGAACAGAGTCGACGGTCAATCGATGCGCCACTGCCAGAGTCTGGAACGGTCAAGTGTTTGTTATCCCCCGTCCGGGCCATATTCTCTGCCGAGGACCAAGAAGGCCCTATTTTCGGTGCCCACGAACAGAGCCAACGGTCAATCGATGCGCCACTGCCAGGGTCTGGAACGGTCAAGTGTTTGTGATCCCCTGTCCCGGCCGTGTTCTCTGCCGAACTCGCCCTTGTAGTCGGCACACCAAAGATCGTTAGGGCGACAGCCGTTTGAAAGTGGTGTCCCCGTCGCCCTGTTGCGCCTGCGCTTGCGGCGCTCGACCATGCCGTGGCGGTCGAGCACGGCATGCACGGTCGAGATCGCGGGCCGGTGCACATCCGGATACAGCCGGGCCAGCCGCTCGCGTATCTTCGGCGCACCCCATGTCGGCTTGTCTTGCTTGAGGCGCACAATCAGCTTCTCGATTTGAAACGGAAGCTGATTGGCGTGGCGATAGGGCCGCCGCGATCGGTCCGTCAGCCCCTCCAGGCCGCTGTCGTTGTAGCGCGTGAGGATCTTGTAGCCGGTCTTGCGCGAGATATCGAACTCCCGGCAAAGCACCGCCATCTTCTCGCGTCCAGCAGCCGGGCGACGAACTTCAGCCGCTCTTCCATGACGTTGCACTCCTTCCAAGGCACCTTGCTCTCCTTGCAAAGGGCCGAAAGTGTAACCCATCTATCCGGAATGAACTGTCACCCATCTCTCGGGAAGGGCAGTCATGGCCAAGGCAACTGGAAGCCGAATTTTCTTTTAGAGTATGAATCAGCGCCGTCTGCCGAAAAGCGCGTCCACGATCTTCCCTTTTGAAACGACCGTGCAGGGCTGGGGCAGACGGTAGTCGAGCACCGCCCATCCGCGTCAAGTCAGGTAGACCTCCTGCCCGTCGCGGAAGAGGCGTCGCTCGGCTGCCTGTATGGAAAGCGTCCCAACCGAAAATTGCGGCTCCGGAGAATGCCCATGGCGACGTGCCACTGCATGGATACGCGCTGAGAGTTCCCCCAGATCGAACGGCTTGACCAAATAGTCGTCGGCTCCAGCGTTGAAGCCCTCGATGCGATGCGAAATCCGATCGCAGGCTGTCAGAATGATGACCGGTGCCGATTCAAGTTCCTTGATCAGCTCCCGCAGATAGTCGATCCCATTGCCGTCCGGCAGGTGAACGTCGAGCAAAATAAGGTCGTAGCCGACCACAGCTGCATAATCGCGCGCTTCGGACAGGTTCTTGGCCCAGTCGACCGCGTGGCCACCAGCCACCAAATGATCGTGCATAGCACTTCCAAGGTCCTTATCGTCTTCAGTGAGCAGTATTCGCATCATGCTGCCGAGCTCCGGTATGAGGGCAAGGCTCCCATCTTATTGGTCGAAGCTGACAATAGGCTGAACCGGCGGCAGCGAATTATTTGGGGAGCTTTCAGGCTGCTGTCAGCTACAACTTGCAAGAAAGGGGTCGTTAACAAAGCCAAACGAAGAGCCCCTATGAAACCCGTCCTGACCTCGGCACTTTTGCTCAATGTGACCCCCGGCGGCTGCATCAGCAAATTGATTTGGGAAACAGGCGCGCCGGTTCTAATGACCGACGCAGGCCGAGGTCTGGAACAGCTGGACCAGCGAACGGCGTCTTCGGTTTTTCAGGCAACAGCCACATGGAAGAATATGATTGGCTCGACCATGCGCCGAGCTTTGTCGAACGGATTGGTCGCGGGCGCACTACCACAGATTATGGCAGGTTTACGCCCTGGCCTTGACACCCGGGGTGATCGTCACCGGCGGAGCCGCGGCGTACTGATCGGATATCTAACGTCGCTGAGTCTCTCGTCGGTGCAGTGGATCTCTCGGCTTAGCCATCATGCAAAAAACGACGGTTCCGCGACACCACTTTTCAGGTCCGTGACACAGGCTTTGTGAGCCGATCTGTTGTTCTTACCCCAGGCTAATGGCTGAACAGCTCTGTCGCCGGCTCGATGCGCCAGATGGCGCGATGTTTTGAACCCTTTCACGAGGCGACGGCAGCAGCCGACCGGCTCTCCTATCGCGGCTCCCGCGATCCACACACCCAACAAGGGAATCTACCATGGTAATGAAGGCACCGGTTGCCGACGCTAGGAATGGGTCGGTAGTAGATCGGCTGGTCGGCATCGACCTCGCTCGGGGCCTGGCTGTCTTCGGGATGTATGCCGCCCATCTCGGTCCCGACCCCGGCGAAGGAGGACTAGTCGGGTTTCTGATGGAACTAACCCATGGGCGGCCGTCGGCCCTGTTTGCCGTATTGGCCGGTTTTTCAATCCTCCTGATTACAGGTCGCAAGGCGCCGAAGTCGGGGATAGCCGGTAGACAGGCCATCGCCAGAGTCGCAATTCGTGCCCTTGTTTTGCTCGCGCTTGGCTCAATCCTGGGCTGCCTCGGTACCCAGGTCGAAGTCATCCTAGAATACTACGGAATTTGCTTCTTGTTGGTATTGCCGCTCCATCGGCTCAGCGCATATCAGCTGGGCTTGATCGCTGCCGCTACGGCATTAGTTCTCCCGCAAGTCCGTTCCTCCCTTCTGTCGGTTGCCCCCAACCTCCTCGACCCGGTCTTCAACCTCATGGTCAACGGCTACTATCCCGCGGTGACCTGGGTTCCTTTCCTCATCGCTGGCATGGCCATCGCGCGCCTTAATCTTAATACGCTAGCAGCGCATTGGCGCCTTGGTCTGGCGGGGGTCGCGCTGGCCGTGTTGGGCCATGGGGGATCCTTGCTCGCGCTGAGTTCCCGCGCTTTGACTGAAACCTCCTTGTGGTGGTCTGACGTTGACGGCGCTTTTGAGCCTTCCAAGTCGTCATTTATAGTCAAGTCGTCATGGATAGCCGCACCTCATAGCGAAACGACGCTTTCGATCGTG
The DNA here is from genome assembly GCF_003997835.1 of Mesorhizobium sp. M7A.F.Ca.CA.004.12.1.1. Lineage (NCBI taxonomy): Bacteria > Pseudomonadati > Pseudomonadota > Alphaproteobacteria > Hyphomicrobiales > Phyllobacteriaceae > Mesorhizobium > Mesorhizobium sp. M7A.F.Ca.CA.004.12.1.1. The sequence goes on along the minus strand of NZ_RZRK01000025.1, from coordinate 8,009 downwards.
GGCAGCACCGGTTGCGCAATGATCATCTTGGCGGCTTGCATGCTCGCTGTGGATGCGCTCCCGCGTCTGCGAAAGCTGGTCTGGCCAATAATCGCAGTCGGCTCGATGTCTTTGACGGCCTATGTGCTGCACATTGCGGGAATAGCCTATCTTATGAAGATAAACATTTTCAAAGACGAGAGCCTGTCCACGCTCTTTGGCTTCGTTGTGGTTATCAGCACTTTTGCGGTGCTTTGGCTGCGCGTCTTCCAGCGAGGACCGATGGAAGTGCTGATGGGTAGGGTCGCAGATCTCGCGCGTCACATCCGCTGAGCACCGCCGCGCCCCGGCCTCCCGATCACATTACGGACAAGGTGGGGCTTTGTCCAAAGCTTGTTCGCGGCAGGGGAGGGTACTTCCTCCCACCCTGCCGCCTTGTTGATGGAAGCTAAAACGGTCGCGCAGGCGCTAGAGTTGCATCGGCATAATCAGCTTAAACTCGCGAAGTTAAACCCGCGGTTGGTCTATCTCGGCCCGCCTCACCTGAAAGGCTAAGGTATCCGTTTCGGTCAAGGGTTTTAGGGGCCATTTTCGCTGCGCCTTGAGGAGAGCGTTTGCTAGGATGAGGAGCTTTCGCAACAAGATGATGACCTTTGCGGGTTTGCCTGCCGCCTTTAGCGCCTGGTATTTTGCCTTGAGGTCGGGGTTGAAGCGCAGGGCGAAGGGCCGGGCATGTAGAGGGCCTGGCGAACATTGGCCCGGCCGCCCCGGATGAAGGCGCGGCCGCTCCATTTTGCCGAGGCCGGCGAGGCTTGCGGCCTTTGGTTCCGAGTTCCGGCATGTCGATGGTGAGTGTGCAGGCGGTGGCATCCGATGCGCCATATGCTGGTCAGGATTTCGCGGCGCTGGACAGCGTCGGGATCGGCTTTCATGAGGGTAAGCATCGTCTGATCGATATCGCTGAGTTCACGTGGATCTGCTTCCAGCCACTCGTTGTTGTGGCGCCTGAGCAAGGCAAGCGGTCAAGATCTGGCTCTGGTGCTGGCTGCGGTGCGATCCCCGCACGGGCCAGGTGCCGATCGTGTCGACGATCCACCTCGCCGCGACCAGAGAGCTGCTACTCTCTTCCGCTGTTCATTCTGGCCTCTTCGCAATGAATGTCATAAAATCACCTGTCGCAATTAATGGTTTTTGATTTGGCTCCAACAGCTGGCAGATATCGCCGAGAGTTCCGCAGAGAGCGTCGAAAGTTTTGGCCGCCTTCTTCCGCAGCCGCGCCTTGAGTTTTGAGCAGACCTGTCTTGATCGGGTTGAGATCGGGCGAGCATGGCGGCAGGATCAGGAGCCAGTGCCCCTTTGGCCAACCAGTGGGCGGCGCGTACCTTGCCGACAATCTGGGGTTCCGAACCCGACAGTTGGTTTTCAACCCGACAGTGGCCCGCCTCAGAGCAGGCTACCGCCCTTCGGAGCAGGCAGAAGCTAATCGAGGTTCGCGGGTTCCGGTTTGAATGTGCAGGTCGCTGCGCGCCTGATCTTTCGGTCTGGCGGCACATGACAAAAACCCTCATTTTGGCCGACGATACCCGGTCAGGAGCGGGTATCGCAGTCGAGAAGCGACCCGAGCACGTCCACAAGATGTGCCGAGTTTGCAAGGTGTGTCATTGTTTCTGTCAACGTTCGAGCGACAGCGCACGACGAAACGTCTGGCATACGCCTCGTCTGGCACGCGCCTCGCATATGTTGCAGTTGCTGCTGGAGATCAGGCGATCGAGTGGGCCTTGCAATTTTCCGATTTTGATGCGCCTAAAGTCTCGTGTACAAATCAGGCTGGCGTGAATGGCCTGCCTAAGTTGCGACTTATTACAAAGGAATGGATATGGCGACTGGAACGGTGAAGTGGTTCAACAGCACGAAGGGTTTTGGTTTTATTCAGCCTGACAACGGCGGTCAGGATGTCTTTGTCCACATTTCCGCTGTTGAACGAGCGGGCCTGTCGACCCTTAATGAGGGCCAGAAGATCAACTACGAGGTGGAACAGGATCGCCGCACGGGAAAGTCCTCTGCAGGCAGCCTCAGCAAGGCTGGCTAACGGTCCGGGAAAGCCTTGACAAGGTTCGTCATCGCCGGAACGCATTGACGGCTCGAAACCCGGGCCGGAGCATGCAAGTTAATGCCGCGGCAGGGATTGCTGGAGCCATCATGAATTACTCTGGAAATGAGGCTCTTGGACGGGAAAGGCGGGGCTCATCCCCGCCCTTTGATTCCGCGCAGATTGGGCCTACGGCTGCTGCGCGTCCGAACGACTGTTGATACGGATTTAGGCTGCGACCTTCTTGCGGGTCCGTTTCGCCGGCGCCGTGGCTGGGGCTTCCGGCTCTTTCGGTTTGCGGCCGAGTCCCATGGTCTTGGCCAAGGCGGAGCGCGCAGCGGCGTAATTCGGCGCCACCATGGGATAATCCGACGGCAGACCCCATTTGGCGCGATATTCGTCTGGGGTCAGACCATAGTGCGTCGCCAGATGGCGCTTTAGCGATTTGAATTTCTTGCCGTCTTCAAGGCTAATGATGTAGTCCGGTTCGATCGACTTTTTGATCGGGACAGCAGGTTTTTTTACAGGCACAGGCTCTTCTGCCGGTATGAGTCCAGCCGTGCCGTTTAGAGCCCCGTGCACTTGGGCGATCAGGGCAGGAAGCTCCCCCGCCGGGACGGGGTTGTTGGAGACGTAGGCTGATACAACATCGGCAGTGAGCTCGATGAGGATGTCGGTCTTGTGGGGTTCTTCTGTCATAAACTTCTCCGGGCAGCTTGAAACACAGTTGGGCGAAGTGTCGCTACATAGTGGCGGTTGCCGCTGAAAGCAAATGGATCGACGGGTGCGCTGCTCCTCCACCATTGAAGTCTCGGCGACGCATCCCGTCATCGTCCATCGCTAAAGGCAGCGTATTGAATTATGGGAGCGGTCGCGCCCGCCCCACCATAGCGATACAGCAAGACAATCAAAAAAGCCGGTCTTTGCTTGGCCCCAAATCTTTTCTCCTTTCGTGAACGCTGAGCTGCCAAGCTGCTACAGTTCACCTCGCGGGGCAACCGTGCACAACACAGGAGTCGCCCGAGCGATACATTCTTCACTTGCCGCTTATCAGCGCTGGTGATTGCACTTTGCAGCCTGCATCCGGACCCGCAGCGCTCACGCTGTTGGTTTTGCGCCTGCAGGCGTCGGAAGTCGGATCGCCGCAGCTAATTTCCTCAGGCGGACGAATTCAACAAATCGATTGTTTGGATCGAAGGCATCCACACCATCGATGCCTCTAGAATATGATCCAGCTACAATCACCGTGCTGTAATGGCAGGGACGGCCAGCACAAGCGCGACACGATCCGGCGGGTCCATCGCTGCGTTACGTATTCATGGCTACTGCATCGGGCGCTCGGTCGACCGCCTTAAGCCAGGTCGCCGCATTGCGAGACGGTGACCGGCGAGGGAGAGGGCGCTCTGGCAACGAAGCGAGGCGGGTGGCCTTGCGGGTGGCCGCGTGATGTCATCCGGCTCTCCTGCCGATCTCTGCCGGCCAGATCTGGAGCAACTGTTTTGCATAGATATGGCTCTCTTCAGGGGGCCATCTATGATGGGAGCCGAGCGCGTGTTCGAGCCGGGGAACAGGCTGCGCATGCACTGTGCCCACCTATTGCGATCGTGCTAACCTTGGTTGTTCGGACTTGCCGTTAAAGGCAAGCGACAGATTGAAGTTATGCTGCACCATCTGATTGCCTGGCTCGTTTTCGAGAGCTCGCCGATACAGGGCCTGTGCCGCGTCATGCCGCCCCTCAATGTCCAAAATCACGCCCTTCGCATTCAATGCACGTACGTTTCCTGGGGCTGCAACCAAGACGCTGTCGAGCACCTCAACCGCTTCGTGCGGGCGCTTCTGGCCCACCAAGGCATTTGTAAGTCGTATCGCCGCATCAACATTGTCCGGGTGCTGCTTCACCTCATCCCGCAAAGCCCGCTCTTGAACATCCTGACCAACTTCGCGCAAAATGCGTTCGCGCATAGCCGGATCGATTTGATCGGCGCTGAGCAACTCGGGGGAAGATGTCTCCTGCACGGAAAGAGCCGGCTTTTGCCAGCTGGCGCAACCGCCCAAAGGCAGAATGGCGAGTACGGCAAAAAGAAGTGAGTTCCGGCGCAGAAACATAGGCGATGGAGAAACTGTATTACTATTCATGTTATCTCTCAGTTATCGGGGAGGCGCGTGGCGTTCAGTTAGGAAAGGTGGGACTACTCTAACAATCCGCTGTTCGATCCGTGCGGGAGTGTGACGGATCCTGCGGGGCGAATTGTAAAGTCGGAGGCGAGGTCTTGATAAGACAGCACGGCGAGATCAACCCCGTTTCGCGTCAGAAAGCCGCGGACGAAACGTCGGACATCCATCGACGTCAACAGAATAGGGCGGGTTTGACCCGGTTCTGCGTTCGAAAGGACCTGACGTATCTGTGATAGCATCGCTTCGCTTTGCCGATCCTCCAGTGCGAGATAGGGGCCTGCATCCGAATCTCGAACCGCGCCACGCATCACATCCTCGCTCTCGCGCTCGACGACCAGGGCGGACACTATGCCCTCCGTGTTGGCATGGCGGTGGCAGATCTGTCGCTTCAAACCAGAACGGACATATTCCGTCAGCAGGGCAACGTTTTGCTCACGCTCGCTCCATTCGGCCAATGCCTCCAACACGAGACGGGTGTGGCGGATTGGGATACCTTCCTCCAGGAGGCGGCGCAGAACATCGGCAATCCGAGGAATCGGCGTCGTGCGTAGCACCTCTTTCACAAGCTCAGAATATTCCTGCTCCATTCGGCCCAGGAAATGTCGGGTCTCTTGGATGCCCACCAATCGCGGTGCGTAGCGGGTCAACGCTGCATGGACGCGCAAGGCGAGGAGTTCGCCGGGAGCCCTATGCTCCGTGCCGGCGCCCGTAAGGGCCTTTGCAGGGGTATGTTCAACCGGGAGTCTGTCCGTTTTCGGCTCACGTCTAAGGGGGACACCGCTCGAGTCGACGTGCGCTACATCGGCTCGGAGCGCCATCTGGTTTGGATCTAAGGCGTCCTGTTCGACTGGCACGCCCTCGACATCAATTCGGAATTGCGATGCAGGCAGCTGCTCGTCAACCAAGACAGGGATGCGAGGAACGATAATGCCCAGATCGGCTGTGACCAGGAGCGAAACGCGCCCAATATGTTTTTGCAATTCGGCTTGATCGACCGCCTGCATAAGATCTGGCGCTAGAAAAAATGCGATCGGGAATTCCTTCGCAGGCGCGGCTTGCTTAGGCTCCGCTGCAGTTCCACCTTTCGCATCGGCAGTGCCGGCGCCCAGCACATCAGCCTTGACAATGCTTACCGCAGCGAACACTGCGGCCAGCATCAGAAAGACGGGGAGGGGAAACCCAGGAACGAACCCCATTACAACCAGGACGCCGGCCGCCAGTCGCAAGGCTCGAGTGCTGGCCGTGAGCTGACTGACCATTTCTGTACCGAGGTTGATCCTCGCCGTCCCAGTCACACGGGTGACGATGGTCGCCGCAGTAATGGAGAGCAGAAGGGCCGGAATCTGCGATATCAATGCATCGCCTATCGTCAGCAGAGTGTAGTGATGCAGTACCTCGCCGAAGGACATGCCCTTGGAGAGCAGGCCGATCGAAATTCCACCCAGCATGTTGATGCAGATAACCACCAGCCCGGCGATGGAATCGCCCTTCACAAATTTCATCGCGCCGTCCATCGCGCCATAGAGTTGGCTTTCCTTCTCCAATTCGGCGCGCCGCCGGCGGGATTCGTTGGCATCGATGTGGCCGTTGCGTAGCTCTGCGTCGACCGCCATTTGCTTGCCCGGCAGAGCATCCAGCGTGAAACGCGCCGCCACTTCTGCCACCCGTTCGGCACCCTTCGCGAGGACCATGAATTGCACCATGGTGACGACCAGAAATATGACGAAACCCACCACGATATTGCCTGAAATGACGAAATCGCCAAAAGTATGAATAATGCTGCCGGCCTCCCCCTCGGCCAGAATCAGTCGCGTCGTTGCGACCGTGAGCGCGAGACGGAATACAGTGGAAATCAAAATAACGCCGGGCAAAGAGGAAAAATCAAGTGGAGTACTGACATACAGGGCAACCATCATCAGCAGTATGGCCAACCCCATATTGAATCCTATCAGGGCGTCGACCACCACGACCGGGATAGGCATGACCATCATCGCGACAGCCAGAAGCAGCATCAACGCAACCATTAAATCCGGGCTGGCCGGCGCACGCTTGATGAAGTCACGCAGGACGTTGGCCATCGAGACACCTTTGCAATCGGTTGAGACTTACTCTGCTGTTACGCCATGAAACGTGGCTTTCGAACTCCGAAGGCGCCTCAGCCTTGGCCAGCGCGTGACCCTGCATGAGAGCCACAAGCAGGCGCGAAATGGCTGGGCAGCAAATGTTTCCAACGCAGCCAGCTTGTCAGCACCGAGCGCGGCAGGATGTTTGGCTGGCCATAGAGTGCTGCTTGATGGGGCCTGCGAGCTTTCAATATTGGAGAGCAGCAATGCGGCCATTCCTGCTCAGCAGCACACGGCTGTCCTCAATACGTTCGACCACCCATCCATCAGCCAAAATGGCGCCGACAAAATACTTCTCGCTGTCGATGACAATATATGGTTGGACCCCATGCCACACAGCTTCGACCGCGATTGCGGATGGCGCCTTCTCCTCTTTGATGAGCACTCCGTTCACCAGTGTTAGAGTACCCTTGGTGCGACGATCGAACGATTGCTGAAGCTTCTGCCAGCTGATGACCGATTCAGACGTGACGGTGCCTTCGGCGGTCACAACACCCTTTGCCGACCCAATCTTGACGTCGAGAAGACCCGCTCGATCGACTTCCTCCTGCAGCTCTTGGGCCGCTGCCTCCGTAAGTTCATTGTCAGCGCGGTGACTGATCGTTCTGGACGCGACTTCAGCCCGAAGTGAATTGGGGCTCGATCCACTTGCATTGCCAAGATAGGAGATCGTGCCTGAAAGCGCGCCGATCCCGAGTGAGCTGATTATGACCATGGCGAGCACACCGATCGGTAGGCGCGGTATGCCGGTCGAACCAGGCGGCTCTGCATCCTGCACGGACAAAGCAATGGACATCTCGCCTACGAGCAGGACGACAGGAAGGGGCACAACAACGGACTGGCCTGCGGCGATATTCCGGTTGCCCTCGATACTGATTCCGGGTGCAAGCGCCTCCAGTTCGATCGACTTGCCAAGAAGAGTTACACGAAGGTGATGCGGTGCCAGTCCCTGCTCGACAAAGACCAAATCGGCATCGAAGCCGCTGCCGATTAAACACTTTTGAAGATCCGTCTTGCCGGTCAGACCGCAATAGTGCCCCGAACGCACTTCGAAACGGAGGGAAACGGCGTCATCCACAGAGCATCTCTCAAACAGGATAGAAGCCGCATGGCAATTGCCATGCGGCTCATTTCGGGACTACGTCGCGTCAATAAGGAGACGCGCTAAGGGGCAGTCTAAAACCCGCCTCCGACATTACGAAACGCGTTCGTCGGCGGCCTTCTTGATGGTCTGGAGATTGGTCGTTAGAGTGCGCAACTGGACACTCCTTTTCGTCGCCTCCAAGCTAACATTGGTTAGTTCCTGCACTTGCGCCTGAAAAGCAGTAGCATCAGCTCCGCTTGTATTGCCGGGAGTGCCACTGTTAGTTTTATCGGTATTGCCGGCGCTACTGGTATTGGTATTGCCTGATTTTTTATTATTATCAACTGCAGCCATGATCATTCCTTTTTCTGTTGGAGTTGTGCCGTCAATAACGGCCTGTATGACCTCACGCCGGATTTTCCCGCGTCAGGCATCTTCTGTGTCATCCAAAGCTTCATCGGCCTCAGCCATCGCATCGTTCGCGAATTGGAACGCGAACGATCGCAGGATACTTTGGAAGGCTTCACTTTGTGCTGCAGACTGTGAGTTGTCTTGAAGT